>CAMYOP010000036.1 GCA_947260045.1 uncultured Desulfobulbaceae bacterium | reverse complement strand
CAACCAGCCTGAAAGAGCGTCTCGAACGTTTTTTCACTGGTGGACTGCCAACACTCAAAGATGAAGTCGGTGAACCCTCACAGACAGTTGCCTTTAATCGAGTTTTACAAAGAGCTGTCAATCATGTGCAAAGCTGCGGCAAAAAGCAGGTGGATACAGGTGATGTTCTCGTCTCAATTTTTGGCGAACCCGATTCACATGCTGTATATTTTCTTGGCTCTGAAGGTATTGGTCGAATAGAAGTTGTGGAATACATTTCCCACTCCATGCCTGAACATCTACAGGCCGAGCCAATAGAACGACCTCCTGCAGAACCCAAAAAACAACAAAAGAAGAATGCTCCTTCCAATGACCCATTGGAATTATTTACCGTTAATTTTTCTAAACGTGCAGAAGAAGGTACCATCGATCCGTTGATAGGGCGTGAGCATGAAATACGACGCATGATGCAGGTCCTGTGCCGACGTCGTAAAAACAACCCCTTGCTGGTTGGTGAACCTGGCGTTGGTAAAACCGCAATGGCTGAAGGTTTAGCCCTTCGCATATATGAAGATAAAGTTGAGAGAGAGAAAGAAAAGCCTGATACCATAAAATTTGTTCCTGACCTCCTGCGCGAAACTGATATCTACATGCTTGATATGGGAACCTTGGTTGCTGGAACCAAATACCGTGGTGACTTTGAGAAAAGACTAAAGGCTGTAGTTTCAGCGGTAGAAAATCAGGAAAAGGCCATTTTATTTATTGACGAAATGCATACAATCGTTGGTGCGGGTGCTACCAGTGGCGGTTCCATGGATGCCTCCAACCTCCTTAAACCATCCTTGCAGGCCGGAACCATTCGCTGTATCGGCTCAACCACTTACGAAGAGTATAATAGTCACATTGAAAAAGACCGTGCCCTTTCCAGGCGTTTTCAAAAGATAGATATAGAAGAACCTTCTATCGAAGATACATGCGACATCCTTAAAGGATTGCAATCTCATTATGAAGAACATCATAAAATTCGTTATTCAAAATCTGCAATCCGTGCCACTGCGGAATTAGCTGTACGCTACATTAATGATAGATTTCTGCCTGATAAAGCCATTGATGTCCTGGATGAGGTTGGAGCTTCTTTCAGGCTCAGTGGGAAAATGGGCAAAACTGTGTCAGTCCGAGATGTAGAAAAAGTAGTATCCAAGATTGCCAGAGTACCTGTTGTAACAAGGTCTGGAAACGAACTGACAGGTCTTCGTAAATTGGATGCGAAACTCAAATCAGTCATTTTCGGGCAAAATCAGGCAATAGATGCAATCGTTAAAGCTGTAAAACGTTCTCGAGCAGGCTTAGGCAATCCACTTTCACCAACAGGCTCATTTCTATTTGCCGGTCCAACGGGGGTCGGTAAAACTGAAGTAGCCAGACAACTAGCAGCATCTCTTGCCGTTAACTTTGAACGGTTTGACATGAGCGAATACATGGAGAAACATGCTGTTGCCAGACTTATCGGTGCTCCCCCTGGCTACATAGGTTTTGAGCAGGGAGGTCTATTAACCGATGCCATTCGAAAACACCCCTATACTGTATTATTACTCGATGAAATAGAAAAAGCGCATCCAGATGTCTTTTCGATTCTTCTCCAAGTAATGGATCATTCAACATTAACTGACAACTCTGGCCGCAGAGCTGATTTTCGCAATGTCATAATCATAATGACAACCAATGCCGGCGCCAGAGAAATGTCAGAGAAATCCATCGGCTTTATAAGTGGAGGGAAAGGTAAGGAGCAAAAGGCTCTGAAAAATCTATTCTCCCCTGAATTTCGTAACAGACTCGACGCCATTATCACCTTCAGTACCCTGAACAAAGAGACCGTAGAAAAAGTCGTCAACAAAATGATAGTTGAGCTCCAGGAACGACTTTCAGAAAAGAAAGTTCGTATCTCTTTGACCCCTGCAGCGCGTGCCTGGCTAGCAGTTGAAGGTTACGATCCTATTTTTGGTGCCAGACCACTCCAAAGACTCATCATGAAAGAAATAGGTGACCCTCTTACCGAAGAGATCTTATTTGGCAGTCTTTCTTCAGGTGGCGCGGTAAAAATTGGCAGAAAAAACGGAAAGATCACATTTAACTTTTCTAAATAATATCAATATTTGCGTTACCTGAAAAAAAGTACAATTTTTTTAACTTTTTAGTCATGCTTTATTGACTTTGACGACAAGATGCGATAAAAAATCTTAATAATACTAATTGTTGTAGAAGATTTAAATTTTTAACATTAAACGTAATTTATATTATCCTAACTGATGGTCAATTTAATTATCCCACATCATGTGGCATAATTTAAGGAGGAGAACGAATGATAAAGAAATTTTCCATGCTGGCTCTGGCAGGACTAATTGCTTTACCCGGTGTTGCAGCTGCAGGCGCTGGTAAGACACCAAGAGACTTGGAGCATAAAATTGATGATCTTTCCCGTCAATTAGATGCTCTTAAAGCTGAACTTGCAAAACAAAATGAAGCTTTGACAGAAGTTGGCGATCAAGTTGATGACATGGATTCATTGCTCGAGGAAAAATCTGAATCCTGGGACGCAGCTTCAAACATCTCATTTTATGGAGATTTTCGCGCTCGTCTTGACATCATGAATTCCACTGCTCCCCCACAATACAGTGTTAGCCAGGTAACCCAAGGTTTTGGCATGGCTCTTCCCGCATTTGGTTTTGGTGCAGGACCTTATTCAATCAACCAGATTCAAATGGCTGTTGGTGGCATGAAAATGCTTACCCCTCAACAAAGGGCTGGACTGTTTTCCTCTATGGGACTTAATCCACTCTCTGAAGTTGATTACGGTAATGACCAGTTGATGACCAACAGGTTCCGCCTTAACATGCGAGCCAAAGTGACTGAAAATGTCGAATTCAAGGGACGCCTTGCCATGTATAAAGCATGGGGTATGCAAAATAACCCAGCAGGAACCGGACCTTTTACCATGGATGGTTTCTATTGGGATGGAAATTCTACCCGCCAACCAGAGGATAGTGTTCTCCGAGTTGATAGAGCTTTTGTGAACTGGAGTAGTATTGCAGGGCTTCCAATTTGGTTCTCTGTTGGACGTCGTCCAACCACCGATGGACCACCTACCCACCTTCGTTTAGGTATGGATCAAAAAGTGGCTACCCCCTTAGGCTATATGGACTATGCCTTTGATGGATTTACCCTTGGCTGGGCTTATAACTTAGGCAATGATCTTGGCTCAGGAAAACTACGCTTCTGTTACGGACGTGGTTTTGAAGCTGGCCTCACTGTTCGTGACATACCAGGAAGCATTGGCCCACAAGGGTTAAATGATATGGATTTTGCAGGTTTCAACTGGGATGTTCTGCAAAAGGGTGATCGCTTCCTCAATGTACAGGTTTTTGGAGCTTATAACCTTGTAAATACCCCTGCAGGAGTAACCTTCCCGAACCCACTTGAGCAGGCCGGCCTCATCCCTGGTAACGGAATACTTGACAGAGCTAATCTTGGTAATATTTACCATTCATCCTTTGTCTATATGGATAAAGTCAGTGACATGCATTGGTTCTTAAGTGCTGGTTGGAGCCATACTGATCCTGCTGGTTATGATGAGCTTGGCAACAGTCTCCTTGGCAACTGGTGGAGTGAACTGGAAGATCAGGACGGCTATTCGGTTTACGCTGGTGTCCGTTACAACCTGGATGACATGCGTTTAAAAATTGGCGCAGAATACAACTATGGGTCTGAATACTGGGTCTCAATGAGCCCAGGCCATGATGATCTTTATGGTTCAAAGCTTGCTACTCGTGGACATGTTGGTGAGGTTTACATGGTATATGATCTGCCAACAGGAGAGGCTATTTCAAAATATGCTAAAACCTTTATGCGCCTTGGCTTTCAGTATTACAAATACGATTATACAGGCTCAGGATCCTGGTTAGGAGCCCCTGCAGATGTAGATCAACTTGGCAGCGATCCTCTCAATGCCCAATTCTTTCCTGGTATAGACGATCAGCATCAAGTGTACCTCACTTTTGAGGCTTTTTTCTAAAACTGGTATAACGTGTTAAGACCACCTCAAAAAGGGGGAAAAGACGTAAAGTCTTTTCCCCCTTTTTTTTTTGCCAAATACAAAATCATATATATTATATCCCTCACACTGGGCTAACTTAAAAAAAAATCTGTCACTGCCCTTCTATTCAATTTTTCTACTAGATTTAATGACTCCTTACCTTTGAAAGGAGAGAGATATGAACTTGAAGATACCAGTGGTACTTGGAACCGCCGCTATACTGTTTACTCTTTATGGTTTTATGTTGGAGAATTCTATTATTCCGAAAGATAAAATTCTCTCTGGAGGGCCACCAAAAGATGGTATTCCAGCAATATTATATCCGCAGTTTATAACTGCAGATTCGGCTACTTTTCTCAAGCCAAAAGACCAGGTCATCGGGGTCACCATAGGTTCCCAAACCAAAGCTTATCCGATAAAAATTTTAAATTGGCATGAAGTTGTTAACGATACAATTGGTGATGAACCACTTGCCATTACATTTTGACCACTCACTCAAACAGGGGTAGTTTACTCCAGGAAAATAAAAAAGTCGGTCTTAACTTTTGGTGTCTCAGGAAAACTCTATAAAAGTAATGTTTTGTTTTATGACCACCAGACTGAAAGTTTATGGTCTCAACTGCTCAGCAAAGCAATTTCCGGTAAGTACGTAAATACACAACTCACTAAGATTAATTCAAGTAGAATGAAATGGAAAACATGGGTCAAAAATAACCCTGACACATTAGTTCTTTCAGATCAGACTGGCTTTCATCGCAACTATTCAATTGATCCCTATGATGGTTATTATAACATTGGACCTCTCATGTTCCCTGTAGGAAAAGTAAGAAGAGATTTGGGCACCAAAGAAAGGATTCTCGGCTTGGAAATTGCTGGAAATGCCAAAGCATATCCTTTAAACATTCTTACAAAAAAGCCTGGAAAGTTTCGTGACTCACTTGCTGGTCAAAATATTCACATAACAGTCAATGATGATCACGAAATCGAGAGTATCACAAATGATAGGGATGAAAAAATTGCTCACATTTTTTCTTATTGGTTCGCCTGGCAGGCTTTTAACCCAGATACAGCTGTTTATCAGGAAAACAAAAAATGATATCCTATAAAACCTTTGAAAATCAAAGTATTAGTGGTTATCAATTCAAAACCTTCCAAATACCACACGGCATGTTTACCAGGCAGGGCGGCTCCAGCAAAAAACCATATAGTTCGCTTAACCTGAGTTATCATGTTGGTGACTCAGCACATTCAGTGAGATTAAATCGTAGAGCTGTTAAAAAATCACTCGGTGTGGAGTTTCTCGTCAGCGCCAAACAAGTTCATGGGAGTACGATCAAGTCCATGGCAAATGTCATTCAGGATATTGAAATCGCTGAATGCGACGCCTTAATTACTAATCAGCCAGGCGTAGGCCTTCTTGTCCAGCAAGCTGATTGTCAAGCAATTTTGCTTTATGACCCAATAAATATTGCTATTGCAGCAATTCATTGTGGTTGGCGAGGGTCTGTTCAAAATATCATTCAAAAAACAATTGGGCAGATGGCTAAGGATTTTGACTCAAAACCAGCGCAACTAATAGCAGGCATCAGTCCTTCACTTGGCCCATGTTGTGGTGAATTTATTCATTTTAAACAAGAATTACCTGAAAGTATGCATCACTATCAGGATACATTAAATCATTTCAATTTCTGGGATATCAGTGCCAATCAGCTGGAGTCTGCGGGGTTACTAAAAGATAGTATTTCGATACCTGATCAATGCACTGTCTGTAATAAAGATTTTTTTTCTTATAGAAGAACAGTAAAGAGAGGGCAGCAAGTTACAGGCCGCAATGGTTCAATCATTGCCCTTCCGTCTGTTTAACAGAGTTGATCAGGGAGTATTGATTGTAAAATCACAAACCAAAGGAGCATGATCT
Source organism: uncultured Desulfobulbaceae bacterium (assembly GCA_947260045.1). GTDB lineage: Bacteria > Desulfobacterota > Desulfobulbia > Desulfobulbales > Desulfobulbaceae > CAMYOP01. The sequence goes on along the minus strand of CAMYOP010000036.1, from coordinate 8,305 downwards.
GAAAACTTCACGTCAGGAATAGTGAAATTCGTAATAGAAATATCCTTTGAATGAAGAATGAAATCAAGTTGACGTCGTGGTGCATTACTCGGGTGAGAAGGTTGCCCCTTATTATTTGCACTGCATAATCCTGATGCAGCCAGAAAAAGATCAAGCTCTCTATCTCCCCAGAGAACATTAAAATCTCCTGCAACAATCATAGGTCCGTCTATGTCTTTGACAAGACGAAAAAGACGCTCAAGTTGATACTGGCGCTTACGATAAGTAAGTGAAAGATGAACAAGGAAGACAGTCAATGTTGTTAAATGCACTTCAATAATCAGTTTTTTGACACCATCCCTGAAGTAATGAAACTTGTGCTTAATTATTTCCTGATTTGTCAGGATGCCATTACTCTGTTTTTTAAGTATAGGCATTCTTTTGGCAAATGACCCTGTGCCATATTTTGATTCCACCACACAAAAATGACCGAGATGACGCGCTATTATTTCTGCCTGACATTCATTTCCGGCCCTATAAGAACCACTATCAACCTCAATCAAGCCGACTATATCAGGCTGGATCGATTCAATAAATGAAATAATCTGAGTAAGGTTCTCTGAAGATCGTTTTAAATATCCTGCATAAGGTATTGGTAAATGAAAGGAAGGCCCAATTCCGGCACCATAGCGAATATTATAGAGTAAAAAGCGCATTGAAATACTATTTTCCTTTCAAACCAAATACTCCATTATCAGTAGATGTGAAGGCAGGCATAATTTGACGACGGTTTTTATTATTACTGCGTTTTCCTTTCAAAATATATCCTTGCTGCTCTTGAGCAGATGGTTCTTGAATAAAAAGTGAATCACCGACACGGCCGTCTTCATATGCTTCTGAATATATTTCGTAAAACCGAGAACAATCTTTGAAATAGCTCTTTTTCTGCAACCATGCAGGCCAGGTTTCTTTCTTAGAGTGCGTGTGAAATGTGGATAGATTTATTAGAAGTGTTGTTATTGCTTGCTTGGTAGCACGTTTTAGATTTAAGCGTTCACCCAATACTTGATCAATCTCTGTTCTGATTTTCTTGGCTAGGTTGTGGTATTGTGGTCCTGTAAACCTCTTAGAGGTTAATTGAAAACGTTCGCTTGCCCATGGAATAAAGATAATCCCAAGTAAAATATCATCTGGAATGACTAGCTGAGATGCAGGAGAGGAATCACTGTACAAACGATCAACTACGCTAAAAAGTTTTAACAATTTTTCTTCCGCTCTCCCCTCGACTTCTCCCTGGAGCAAATTTTTATAAAAAGGAAATAAAGTTGTAAAAACTTCAGATTTCAAAAGGAGCTCAACCCATGGGCATGAATTACCACTTTTGAGATCTTTTAATATTTCATCACGTATCCTTGAAGGGGGGCAAACCTCAAGTTTATGACAGTTTTTTTTAATTGCTTTCCATGTCTCTGGTTCAATTGAAAAACCATTACGAGCACAATGTCTGATAGCGCGCAATATCCGAACGGGATCTCGAGTACATCTGGTGTCAGGATGACCTACGATACGAACTATACCACTATCAAGATCATCAACTCCTCCAACATAATCTATAATAGAGTTATTTTGAACTTCGTAAAAAAGTGAATTGATGGTGAGGTCACGTCTGAAGGCATCTTCATCAAGGCTTCCAAAGGTGTTATTGCTTGGAAGGATAGCTGTTTGCTTTTTTATATCAAATTCACTTTGAGAGCGCAAAGTAGATACTTCAATGATCTTACCACCTTTAAAAAAAACTTGAACCAGGCGAAATCGTCTACCAATTGTACGGCTATTTCGAAATAATTTTCTCAACTGCCCTGGCCTGGCATTGGTGCTAATATCAAAATCTTTTGGTTTTTTTCCTAGATATAAGTCACGAACACCACCACCGACCAGATAACCAGAGAATCCAGCGTCTCGAAGCCGATATAAAACCTTGAGAGCTTCACGGTCTATGTCGTGTCGACGAATTGGGTGGTTGGACTCATCTATAACAGTTGCCTGTATATTCCGTGAACCGTTACAATGTAACGATTCACGGTTTGTGCAATCTTCAGTCATATATTCAGGGATACGTATCTGAGAAATACAGGGAATTAATCCGAACAGTAGAAGGAAATATTACTTTTTATCTTCCTTAAAAACAGACTCGGCTTCTTGAACAAATTTATCAAAAATCTCACGGACTGATAAAATCTCTTTCATTTTGTAGGTATTTGCACCAGCAAAGACAAGACCATCTTCAACGTTACCTATGCGTGAGAGATTCAACCTATCATTAATACAATATTTATAATTACACTTTTTAAGACATTTAAATTTACATTCTTTGGCGGATACATCTTCACCACTTTGCATATGCTTAACAAACTCTGTCTTAATGGCTCGTCCTGTCATGCCAACTGGTGATTGCACCAGTACAATGTCATCTTTTTGAGCCTGCAGGAACTTATCCTTAAATTCCTGGGAGACTGAACATTCTTCGCTGAGGACAAAACGTGAAGCTATCTGGATTCCATCTGCACCAAATTTATCCATGATTTCTGCCATTTCATAACCATTTGTTATACCACCAGCTGCAATGAGAGGTACCTTGGACACAACTTTTCGGATAGATGGAAAAATATCTCTCAATGCTTTATCTGTACCGAGATGCCCACCTGCCTCTGCGGCTTCTACAACAATAGCTGAAGCCCCTAATTTTTCGGCAAGACGAGCAAATGCTGGAGAAGAAACAATGGAGACAATTGGGACATTGTGCTCTTTACCTATTTTGAAAATATCTCGAGAAAACCCGGCACCAGTAATGATCATGTCCACTCCTGCTTCAATGGACCCCATTACCAATTCATAGAATTCCTTCATCGCATACATTATGTTGACGGCGACGACACCATTGGTTTCCTTTTTCGCTTTTCGAATATCTTCCTGTAATTCTTCTACAGGAAGACCGGAACCACCTATAGTACCGATTCCACCGCAATCAGCGACTGGAATAGCTAAAGATGAAGTTGAAACACGTATCGACATACCCCCTTGAATAATGGGAATACGCGCTGTAAATTGACCAATTTTAAGTTCTGGTAATTTCATTTAATTCTCTTATGTTAATAAAAAAATATCCTATAATAAGGGATAATGCCTCGACTAATCATCTTTGTCAAGCATGCCATTTACAGCTGGGTGCCACAAAGAAAAAAATGCTCAGATTCATATAATCTACCATAATTGGCCGACATCAGCTTGACTTTTCATCGCTTTTCTGATTAAAATTTAAGGTTTTTTATATTCCACTTTGTCACACGCAAACATTTATTGATTGTATCGTATTTAATTACAGCTATTGCCTATCAACGGGGGGCATTTCTTTTGAAAATCAAAGCCATTAACGGCTTCAAAGACATATTACCTGAAGAGGTAGTTCTTTGGCAGCACATTGAAGCTAAGGCAAGAGACATATTCAGACGTTTTTGCTTTCAAGAAATCAGATTACCAATTCTTGAGAAAACAGAATTATTTGCTCGATCCATCGGTGAAGCCACCGATATTGTAGAAAAAGAGATGTACACTTTTACAGACAAAGCCATAACAATGAGACCTGAGGCAACGGCATCTCTTCTCAGGGGGTTTATTGAGCACAGCCTCCACGTAAAACAACCAGTGCATAGACTATATACACTCGGACCAATGTTTCGACATGAACGCCCTCAAAAAGGAAGATTACGCCAGTTTCATCAAATTGACGCAGAAATCCTTGGAGCTACTGAGCCAGGAGTTGATGCTGAGTTAATGGCCATGGGCCAGCTTCTCCTTACAGAACTTGGCCTTGCTGCCAGCCTGGAAGTCAACTCACTTGGCTGTAAAGAATGTCGCCCAGGCTTTCGTGAAAACCTGGTGCAATATCTTAATGAGAGACAAGATGGATTATGTGATGACTGTAAAAGAAGGACACATACCAATCCTTTGCGTGTGCTTGATTGTAAAAAAGCTGATTGTAAAAAGCTTGTACAAGATGCTCCTTCAATACTTGACTCTCTCTGCGCAAAATGTGATGTCCATTTTTCAGCCGTTCAAAGGAGCCTTGACAACCTGAATGTAGAATATAAACTCAACCCTTTTATGGTCAGAGGGCTTGACTATTACACACGAACCACTTTTGAATTCACCACAAACGACTTAGGTTCTCAATCAGCAATTGCCGCTGGAGGAAGATACGACGGCCTCATTGAACAACTTGGAGGCCCCAAAATACCTGGAATTGGCTTTGCCCTAGGAATTGAGCGCCTCGTTCTGCTTCTCCTTGATAAAGAAGACAGCGAGAAAGTGCAGCAATCAACGATTGATATATATATTGCTGCTCTTGGCGATGAGGCTATACATTTTTCTTCTGCCCTTATTCAATCGCTTCGAGTCAAAGGTATCAGTGCTGCCATGAACTTCAGTGGGCGCAGTCTTAAGTCCCAAATGAAACAAGCCGGACGATTACAGGCAAAACACACACTTATCATTGGCGAAAATGAACTCGCCAATCATGAAGCTGTTTTTCGAAACATGAATACCAAGCAGCAAGAATCAATATCCATCCAGGGTGATTTCGAGACACAATCCTCCAGGCTGATAGACCGTCTCAATGACACAAATGATTACTCAGATCTTTACCAAAGTATCAAGATCTAATTTTTCTGGAGCATACTAATGGAATCAATGGGAGCGCTTCGGCGCACACATAACTGTAACGAACTTGGCCTTGACAACTTACAATCAGAAGTCACCCTTATGGGCTGGGTCCTGCGCCGCCGTGATCATGGCGGAGTAATTTTCATAGATTTACGCGATCGCTGGGGTATCACCCAGGTAGTCTTTAACCCTGAACACAATAAAGAGGTACACGCCAAGGCTCATCAGATAAGAAACGAATGGGTCCTTGCTGTCCGCGGTACTGTTAATAGCCGTCCTGCAGACATGGAAAATACCAAGCTGAAAACAGGTGCTATTGAAATCATGGGCGAGGAGTTGCGCATCTTAAACAGCAGTGAAACCCCTCCTTTTCCAATTGATGAAGACGTAGAGGTTTCCGATAACTTACGTTTACAATATCGTTATCTTGATATGCGTCGTCCGGAAATCTCAGACAATTTAATCCTCAGGCACAAAGCTTCTCAAGCTATCAGAAATTATCTTAATGAAAATAATTTTCTTGAAGTTGAGACCCCAATGCTGACTCGATCAACCCCTGAAGGAGCAAGGGATTACCTTGTACCAAGCAGGGTAAACAAGGGCAAATTTTATGCTTTGCCACAATCACCACAACTTTTCAAACAACTTCTGATGATGGCTGGAATGGATCGATATTTCCAGATTGTTAAATGTTTCCGTGATGAAGACTTGCGAGCTGATCGACAACCAGAATTCACTCAAATTGATATGGAGCTGAGCTTCATAGATGAGGAAGACATCATTACCATCACCGAGGGAATGATTAAAAATCTCTTTGCGGCAACAAAAGGAATCAAGCTTGATCCACCTTTTCAAAAAATGACCTATGACGAATCAATGCGACGTTTTGGTACCGATCGACCAGACACAAGATTTGGCCTTGAACTTGTAGACCTGACCGAAGGATTAAAAGGTTGTGGCTTCAAGGTATTTAATGGTGCCATAGAACAAGGCGGTTCAGTAAAGGCTATTAATGCAAAAAACTGTGCGACTTTTTCCAGAAAGGATCTTGATAACCTCACCGAATATGCAGGGCGATTTGGTGCCAGGGGAATGGCCTGGATCAAAATAAAGGACGATGAATGGCAATCTCCCATCACAAAATTTTTCAACGATGAAGAAATTGCTTACATGCGCGAAACCTTAGAAGCTGAGCCCGGAGACCTGATACTTTTTGGTGCCGACAACAGTCGAACCGTTGACCAGGTACTTGCTGAAATCAGGCTGGAACTTGCCAGGCGACTCAACTTGATTTCAAATGATACTTTTAATTTTTTATGGATTACAGAGTTCCCCCTTGTTGAGTATGACGAGGGAGAAAAAAGGTATACAGCACTTCACCATCCGTTCACAGCACCAAACGAAGACCAAATCGACTTGCTGGAATCTGATCCTGCCAAAGTTAAAAGTCGTGCCTATGATCTTGTTCTCAACGGAAACGAGATTGGCGGCGGCTCAATACGTATCCACAATAAAGACATACAGCAAAAAGTTTTTAATACTCTTGGAATCGACGAGCAAGAGGCTCAGGACAAATTTGGCTTCCTGCTACGGGCTTTGGAATTAGGTGCGCCACCCCATGGAGGAATAGCTTTTGGCTTGGACAGGCTCATGATGTTACTCACAGGATCAAGCTCCATCAGAGACGTCATCGCCTTTCCCAAAACCCAGAAAGCAACATGCCCCCTGACTGAGGCTCCAGCTTCTATTGACAGAAAACAGTTAACGGAGTTGTCTTTGCGTCCAGACTGGGAATAAAAAAATAAATCTCAAACAAAAACCCTCTGCTCTTGAAAAAACGAGTAGAGGGTTTTTATTTTTATTCTACTACTTCAAACCCTACTTTTTTTACCGCTGATTTCACATCTTCACTAGAAACTTCGCCATCAAAAGAAGCTTCTCCTTTATCTAGATCAACTGTCACATTTGTAACACCAGGGATAGCTTCAATTGCTTTTTGGGTTGCGCCAACGCAGTGCTGACATTTCATACCGCTTACTTTAATGATTCCCATGAGTCATTCCTTCCATATTAAATATGGTCATATCTTTTTTACTATTACTTATTCTGCTGTATTTTTCGGAGAACTTTTGTTGTGGATATATCGTGCTTGAAATCAATACGGACAACTTCACCACCCTCTCCTTTGACTTCACTTGCGCCAACAATCTTATTTTCGGGCCAGTCTGAACCTTTTACAAGCACATCAGGCATCAGCTCGACAATTAATTCTTGCGGTGTGTCCTGGTCAAATATAATTACAAAATCTACACATTCAAGAGCGGCAAGCACTCTGGCTCGGTCCATCTCTGCATTCACAGGTCGCCCATCTCCTTTTAACGACCTGACTGATCCATCACTATTTAAACCAACAAGAAGACAGTCACCCCTCTTCCTGGCCTCTTGAAGATAATGAACATGACCGGAATGGAGAATATCAAAACAACCGTTGGTAAAAACTATTTTAGAACCCAGTTTTTTTATTTCCCGTACCTTATTTTTCAGAATAGGTACACCTAATATTATTTTATTCTCATTGCCATAAGAGGGCCTCTCTCCAACTGTACAAAATCGATTTCGCAAGCTATCAATTTCATCAGATGAGAGTGAGACAAGTCCGACTTCTTCATTCACACCTGCTTTTTTCAACACTGTGCCATCTGGGCCAATGACCATGGAAGCCCCGCCAAAGTCAATTTTTCCAGTCATACCAATGCTGTTACACGCAACAACATACATTTGATTTTCTATAGCCCTGGCCTGGAGAAGAATTTCCCATTGCTTGACTCTTGCCAATGGCCATTCAGCGGAGACGATTAGAAGATGTGCTCCTTGAAAAGCTGAGACATTGGCAAGTACTGGAAAGCGCAAATCATAGCAAACAAGAGTTCCGACAAGGCCAAAAGGGGTTGTAATAGGTCTGGGAGTATCACCTGCTTGAAAATATTTATCTTCTTTCCAAAAGCCAAAAAGATGTTGTTTCCGGTTAGAACCGCAAAGCCCTTCTGGGCCCAGGAGAAAAAGAGTATTAAATGGATCAACAGCATCTTGCTCGATCTCAAGAAGCGATCCAGCAAAATAAATATTCTTTTCAGTTGCGATTACAGCTAACTGCTCAAGCAAATATGAAGTTTTCTTAGCAAGTTCCAAAGAGCGGGCATAATCGAAACCATAGGCCCACAATTCAGGCAGTACCAGCAAGCAACCAGGTGGCGGTGCCAGCATTTCCACCAGAGATATAACTCTCTCAAGGTTGGCTTGAGGATTTCCTAGCTCTATATTATATTGAAGATATCCGACCTTTGAAAAAAGGCTTGTGTTCATTGGCATATTATTCCAGCGGGATCAGGGTTTACTTATTGGGAAGAAGCAGCAATCTCTGCAACTGTGGTTGAGGAAAAAAATCCGTTATTATAAAGACGTATAGGAGTTTTATCGTTTAAAAATGCCATTTTATTGTTCTCTGGAATATTTACCTTGAGAAACAGAAGAGCTCTTAAGGCTAACCCACGCACTGTGCCATCTGCTGAATCGAAATAACAAATAATGTCCTTGTCCACACCCCTCT
>CAMYOP010000035.1 GCA_947260045.1 uncultured Desulfobulbaceae bacterium | reverse complement strand
TAACCAGGAAAACCCTACTCAACAAATTAAAAACTTATGAAAAACTATAGACTGACATGAAATCAAGCCGTTCCGATCGTCTCCAATTACTCCTACCATCGACCATCGCCATTTACAGGCGTTTGCTGGCAGAAAATGATTTGCCTGTTCTTCTCCAAGCCATCTGCGACGAACTCATCAATAATTCCATTAACCAGAGTGCCTGGTTGCTTTTAATTGAAAAAGAATCCGGGAGTCGCATTACGGCAGAAGCAGGCCTTGGTGAGCGTTTTTCAGCAATCAGGGCCCAATTGAAAAAACACATTATTCCTGACTGCTGCCAATTCGTTTTGAACCAGAAAACTCTCGAAGCCAGACTCTATCATGATTGTCCATGCCCTGATTGTACTGCCAGTAAAAAAATTAAGACCGCCCCCATAACAATTCCCCTCCGAGTCCGACCAGACCTCATTGGATTTATTATTATTCGACCAGAGCCCAAAGAACCTGTTGGAACTCCTGAACTTAAGGAACTCTCTCTTCTAGCCCAAAGCATAAGCACAGCCTTGCATAAACTTATCAGCATGGTAGAGAGTACTAAAAGGGAAGAGCGCTACGAATTAGCCCTTGATGCTTCCGATGCCGGTCTCTGGGACTGGGATATAAAAAACGAAATAGTGCACACCAGACCAGACACCCATCGCCGTCTTAATTATCGAGATCTCAAAGATAATAACAGTGTGGCCCTCTGGGAAGGCCTGATCCATCCCGATGACAGAGAAACAGTTGTCTCAAGCATCACCGAACACCTGGCTGGAAAAACAGAAGAATACCAAATTGAATACCGAATTAAAGGAAAGGAGGGAATCTGGCGCTGGTGGCTTGATAAGGGTCGGGTGGTAGAGCGCGATGAACATCAAATGCCAGTTCGTATGACTGGAACTCATCAGGATATTACCAAGCACAAAGAAAGAGATGAAGCCCTCAAACTTATCGAAAAACAACTCCATGATACGGTACAGGGCGAACGGAAATTATTGCAGTCTATAATCGATGGTGCAGCTGATCCTGTCATGGCAATTGATCTGGATTATAATATCCTTCTTATAAACGCTGCGGCATCACAGATTATGAAAATTGATTCCGAACAGGCGCAAAAGAAAAAATGTTACGAACTGTTTCATTCCGCCAAGACACCTTGCACTGATATACGTTTTCCCTGCCCAATTAAATACATCCAGGAAAAAGGAGAAGCTGTAACCCTTGAGCACAATCCCTATCATGGCAACTCCATCAACAATACTTTCGAATTGGAGATTTCTCCTCTTCGGACAATGGACGGTAAGTTGTCTGGAATTATTGAAGTTGCCCGTGACATTACCGAAAGATTGAGAACCGAAGATGCCCTTCGAGAAAGTAAATCACGCTTATACAGGCTTGCTCATCACGATACCTTGACCGGGCTCCCAAACAGACTATTATTTCACGACAGACTGGAACGATCCATTACCAAAGCAGACCGTAACGAAACTCTGGTGGCTGTACTCTTTCTTGACCTTGATAGATTTAAGTTGATAAACGATACAATGGGGCATGATATCGGTGATGAACTTCTTAAAGAAGTAGCCCTCAGAATGGAAAACCAATGTCGCAGGAGTGACACAGTAGGACGGATTGGAGGAGATGAATTTGTTTTTCTCTTAGATGAGATATCAGATCCAAATGACGTTGCAGGAGTGGCTAGCAAAATCCTCAGCTCCCTGAGAAACACAATCATCATCGGCAGTCATGAGCTGTATATTTCTGCAAGTATAGGCATTGGCATCTACCCACACGATTCAGACGATATGGACTATGTCATAAAATGCGCCGACATTGCCCTCTATCAAGCGAAAAACAAAGGACGTGATAATTACCAGTTTTACAGCGCTGAGATGAACCCTGACAACCACGCTATACCCCTTCTTGATAATCAACTGGAAACAGCACTCCAACAGGAGCAATTTTTCGTAGAATACCAGCCGCAATATGATCTACATACTGACCAGCTGGTAGGATTTGAGGCCCTTTTGCGTTGGAACAATCCCGACGAAGGCATTATAGCGCCAAATGATTTTATATATCTGGCCGAAGAGCAGGAACTTATCATTCCACTTGGCAAATGGGTCCTGGAAGAAATCTGCACCCAAATTGAAGTCTGGCGACTTGCAGGCCATGAAGTTTTACCTATAACTGTAAATATCTCATTTCAGCAGATAATGAATCCCGGTTTTATCCCTATGCTTTCCCAACTAGTCCAGGAACATGGTATTCCGTCTGAGCTTATCGAAATAGAAATGTCCGAAACTGCATTAAATTCAGAAGTTGAAGAGATTATCTATGGCCTGGACAAACTATCAATGTTTGGTATTCGCATAGCAGTTGACAATTTTGGTACAGGCAGTGCAGACCTTGAATATCTCAAACACTTTCCAGTGAACCGACTCAAGATAGACCACTCTCTCATCCGTAATATAGGTGAGGACAAAAAAACCGAACAGATTATATCAATTATTATAGTTATGGCGTACGGTATGGGGATTACTGTTCTTGCTGAAGGAATAGAAAACCAGGCCCAAACCGACTTCCTAAAAAAACATCAATGTGACCAGGGCCAGGGTTTTCTCCTGGGCCGTCCCATGCACTCTAATGATGCCTGCGAGCTTCTCTCTTCTGCAAAAAAATTCTAACCGTCTTATTGACTCTCAAACCATGCTGTGGTAAGAGCCCTAATTTATCTTTGAATGAACGAAAAAACAGGGAGTACTTTAAATGCGCACTGATATTGTTCACATAGGCGCAGGTGAATTAACATACGAGATTCGCAACATTGTTAATGTTGGTATGAAACTACAGAGTCTTGGCGTCCAGGTAAATTGGGAAAACATAGGTGATCCCATTGCCAAGGGTGAAAAAATTCCCGACTGGATGAAAGAGATTGTAGCAGAAGCGGCCAATGATGACGCCACGTACGGCTACAGCCCGACAAAAGGAGTTCTTGCAACCAGGGAATTTATTGCTGCAGAAACAAATGCAATGGGTGGCACCCAGATTTCTCCTGAAGATATTATTTTTTTCAATGGGCTGGGCGATGCAATCTCCAAGGTCTTTGGGTTTTTAAAGCGTACCGCCAGGGTTATTGTTCCCACTCCAAGCTACACAACTCACTCATCAGCAGAAGCGGCCCATGCCGGAACCCATCCCGTCACCTATATTCTTGACCCGAACCATTTCTGGTACCCGGATATTGAAGATATAGAAAATCATATCAAATACAATCCTGCTGTTGCCGGGATTTTGATTATCAACCCAGACAATCCCACAGGGGCGGTCTATCCGGAAGAAATACTACGCAAAATAGTTGAACTTGCCGAAAAAAACGACTTGTTCATCATCTGTGACGAAGTGTATCAAAATATTACCTACAACGATACTATCTCCACTCCTCTGTGCAAAATAATTGGTGATAAAGTACCTGCCTTGTGCATGCGTGGTATTTCCAAGGAAATGCCCTGGCCTGGTGGTCGTTGTGGCTGGATAGAGGTCTATAATGGTCACCTCGATCCCATGTTTGAAAAATATGTCAACTCTATTTTGAATGCAAAAATGGTAGAGGTTTGCTCCACCACCCTGCCCCAGCAGGTACTTCCCAAAATAGTTGGACATCCCAAATATCAGGGATATCTTGAGGAAAGAATCAGGCGATACGAAAAATTTTCCAACATCGCCTACGATATCCTGAAAGATGTAAAAGGTTTGCTTGTTAATCGCACCAACGGTGCTTTTTATATGAGCGCAGCATTTCATGACGGCCTTCTCAATCACTCGCAAACTCTACCAATTGAAAATGATGAGGTCCGAAAAACCATACAAGAGCTGGTTTCAGGACCAAATGTTTCCCTGGACAAACGCTTTGTTTATTATCTACTGGCATCAACAGGTGTCTGCGTTGTCCCCCTTTCGTCATTTGCAACAGATTTGCAAGGATTTCGAATAACCTTGCTTGAACGTGATGAAGAGATATTTACCAAAATTTTTAAAACCATAGCAAGCGGTATAGACCAGTATTTACATTCTTCCTGATACCAACTGTTGATAGCCTGACTTTTATCAACTGTTCTCCATATTGACCCTTTCAGTTGGAATTGAAACAACACTTCAGTTCCTGCTGAAAGATTCACCTTTCCAGAAGTAGACAACTTTCAGCTGTAAACTTCTTCATCTTTCAAAATTCCCTCCCTTGACATGCCTATATGGTGGACTTATTGTTCGTCCAGATTGTTATCTGCTGGAATCAATCTGCTCGGTGGTGATATGCAATTTTTATAGAATCACCCAGGCTGCAATATTTGTGAATTGTTCCGTCCCCCAAGTGGTGAAAAAATACGGAAATGATATACTTTTCAAGGAGATATAATGGGAGAAAAAAACCAAAAAAGCCAGGATTTTGTCAGCGAGCAGGAAGACATGGAAGAATCTGCTGAAATGGATGAAAATGAAATGAATGGGCAGGAAGTAACTGCAGAAGACCAAATTGCAACCCTTCAGCAAGAGCTTGACGAAGCTCATGATAAAGTGCTGCGAATTGCAGCCGAGTCGGAAAATTTCAAAAAAAGAATAGAAAAAGAACGCGAAAATATTCTCAAATATGCAGGTGAAAATATTCTTCGTGAACTTCTTAATACTCTGGATAATCTTGAACGTGCTCTTGAGCAGGGAACCAACGATACGGAAGATTCAGAAAAGAAACTTACCGGGTTGATTGAAGGTGTGGAGCTGACCCAAAAAGCTCTTTTATCCACACTGGAGAAATTTGAAGTAAGTCAGCTAAGCTGCATTGGTGAAGAATTTGATCCCAACCTGCAGGAAGCTCTAACCATGGAGCCCAGTGACGAGGTCCCTACTAATCATGTTCTCAGAGAGTTTGTCAAAGGGTACATGTTCAAGGACCGTTTGTTACGTCCGGCAAAGGTAATTGTTTCAGGCGGCTCATCGTAATAGAGCTCAAAATTTGAAGAGAGACTATAGACTCATCTTGACAACATCCAATTCATGCGCATTGTAAATGAGGCGGATCAGCTAATACAATAATACCAGTACAACATACTGATGGAATAAGGAAAGAAGGAGAATATCACCATGGGAAAGATAATCGGAATTGATCTTGGTACAACCAACTCATGTGTTGCCATTATGGAAGGCGGCGAACCGAAGGTAATTGAAAATACAGAAGGAAATAGAACTACACCTTCAATCGTAGCGTTTTCAGATAACGGCGAACGACTCGTAGGTCAGGTTGCCAAGCGTCAAGCCGTCACCAACCCAACCAAAACTTTATTTGCAATCAAGCGCCTTGTTGGCCGTAAATTCACAGACGCTGAAGTAAAAAAATCCATTGAAGTAAGTCCTTTTAAAATTGTTGAAGGAGTTAATGGTGATGCTGCAGTAGAAGTCGATGGCAAAACCTACAGTCCTGCTGAAATCTCAGCAATGATCTTGACCAAAATGAAACAGACCGCTGAAGAATATCTCGGCGAAACTGTTACTGATGCTGTTGTAACTGTACCGGCCTACTTTAACGACGCCCAGCGTCAGGCCACAAAAGATGCAGGCAAAATTGCAGGTTTGAACGTCCAGCGCATCATCAACGAGCCAACTGCGGCATCCCTTGCCTATGGCCTGGATAAGAAAGGTGAAGAAAAAATCGCCGTCTTTGACCTTGGTGGCGGTACTTTTGATATCTCTATTCTGGAAATCGGAGATGGCGTATTTGAAGTTAAGTCAACAAACGGTGACACCTTCCTCGGTGGTGAGGATTTTGACATGCGCATCGTTAACTGGCTGGCCGATGAATTCAAACGCGAACAGGGCATCGACCTTCGCACTGACAACATGGCCCTGCAGAGACTGAAGGAAGAGGCTGAAAAAGCCAAAAAAGAACTTTCCACAGTTAAGGAAACAGATATTAATCTCCCTTTCATCACAGCTGATGCTTCCGGACCAAAACATCTCAATATCAAACTGACCCGGGCAAAACTGGAAAGCTTGGTGGAAGACCTGATTAATCGTTGTGAAGGTCCTTGTTTAACAGCACTTAAGGATGCAGGAATTTCACCTTCTGAAATCGATGAGGTTATCCTCGTTGGTGGCATGATTCGGATGCCGAAAGTACAGGAAAAAGTTAAGTCCATCTTTGGCAAAGATCCCCATAAAGGTGTAAACCCTGATGAAGTTGTTGCTGTTGGCGCTGCAATTCAGGGTGGTGTACTTAGAGGCGACGTTAAAGACGTCCTGTTGCTTGATGTTACGCCACTTTCTCTAGGAATTGAAACACTCGGTGGTGTTTTCACAAAACTGATTGAAAAGAACACGACCGTACCAACCAAAAAGAGTCAGGTTTTCTCAACGGCTGCTGAAAACCAGCCAGCGGTATCCATTCATGTACTCCAGGGTGAACGGGAAATGTCTGCCAATAATAAAACCATTGGTCGATTTGAACTATCAGATATCCCTGCTGCCCCGCGCGGTGTACCTCAAATTGAGGTGACCTTTGACCTGGACGCAAACGGCATCCTGCATGTTTCCGCCAAAGACCTGGGAACAGGCAAGGAGCAATCCATTCGCATAACCGCATCAAGCGGATTGACTGAAGAAGAAATTGATAGAATGCAAAAAGATGCGGAACTGCATGCCGAAGATGACAAAAAGCGTAAAGACCTGGTAGAAGCCAAAAATCAAGGCGACTCCATGATTCATATGACCGAAAAAACGCTCAAAGAGCTTGATGATAAAGTAGACGAAGCTACTAAATCAGCTGTTGAAGCTGAAATTGCCTCCCTCAAAACAGCTCTTGAGGGCGATGATGTTGAAAAAATCAAGGCAGCAGTTGAAAGCTTAACCCAGGCTTCACACAAACTGGCGGAACTGATGTATGCTCAAGCATCTCAGGGCCAACAGGGTGATGCTGGTGCTGCAGGACCTGAAGCAAACGGAAATGCCAACGCTGGTAGTGATAAAAAAGATGATGACGATGTCGTAGATGCTGATTTTGAAGAAGTAAAATAAGCCCTACAAATCGGTTCATTTACCCAAGGGGAGTGTGGAAGATAATTCTGCACTCCCCTTTTTTATTTTTTTGCAGTATACATCACATCTTTGCATCATAAAAAATACGACAATAATACATTCAACAAGCTATTTTTCTGCAATCAAAAAGGATCGAATTGAGATGAAACGCGTTCTATCTGGAATCCAGCCCTCCGGTCAACTCCATATTGGCAACTATTTTGGCATGATGAAGACCATGATTGATTACATGGAACATGCTGACCTCTATGTCTTTATCGTGGATCTGCACGCCCTTACTTCCGTTCAAGACAAGGAACGCTTGAGTCAGGGCACACTTGAGGCAGCCGCAGACTTTCTGGCCCTTGGCCTCGACCCTGAACGATGCACCTTCTGGGTCCAATCTGACATTCCAGAAGTATGCGAACTCATGTGGATACTCTCAACTCAGACACCAATGGGTCTTCTCGAGCGATGCCACTCCTATAAGGACAAGGTTGCTAAAGGTATCCATGCAAATCACGGTCTCTTTGCCTATCCAGTGTTAATGGCCGCTGATATCCTATTATTTCAGTCTGACATAGTTCCCGTTGGTAAAGACCAAAAACAACATCTTGAAGTCGCCCGGGACATTGCCATCAAATTCAATAATACCTTTGGTGAAACCTTCAACATTCCAGAACCAGCAATAAGTGAAACCACCGCTATTGTTCCTGGTGTTGATGGTATGAAAATGTCTAAGTCCTATGGAAACACAATTCCTATTTTTCTTGATGATAAACCATTACGAAAAAGAGTTATGTCCATCCAGACCGACTCAACACCTGTTGAAGACCCAAAAGATCCTGACACTTGTAACCTGTACGCCCTTTTAAAACTTTTTGCCCAGCCTGATCGTCTTCAGGAGATCCGTAATCTTTATATAAATGGTGGCGCTGCCTATGGCTACATCAAACAAGAGCTGTTTGAACTAATCCGTGACTATTTCACTGATGCCCGAGAGAAGAAAAAAGAATACCTGCAAAACCAGGATTATTTAAAAGAAATCCTGCATAAGGGAGCCGCAAAAGCCCGGGCAAAAGCGAACATAACCCTTGAACAAGTCCGTGATCGAGTCGGGCTGAGCTATTAATTTCCGTGTGGAGCATACTATTTGTCTTGCAGCTTTAATTTGTGGTACTGTGAAGAACACTGGGAGACAGATCGGAGCCTGCGCTTACCTTAATTTTTCCCAGGCCTAAGGGGACCGAATTTTTTTCGCGTATTATCAGCGAAAATTATTTTGTCTCCCGAATAATAACGGAAAAATAAAATCGGTCCCATCCCTCTAAGTTACATCTGAGCTTTAGTGGTAATCATAAAAATTTTATTTTTGAATGGTTCTATGACTCAGGAAAATACCCATTATGCTCCCGCATCCAGGAGCAATTACGATGAAATAAAACGACAGTCCTCCTATTTTTGTGAAGACTGTGAGCTCACTGAGCTCCTGGACTTTATCCCATCCTACCTGATGGTCTTAAACCAGAACAGACAGCTTGTTTATGGAAACCAAAAGCTGCTTGATTATCTTTCCTTATCTGACTCAGATACAATCCTTGGACAGAGACCAGGTGAGATTCTTCAATGTGTAAATCACAAGAAAAACCAAAACGGCTGCGGAACAACTCAATTTTGTAAATACTGTGGAGCTGCTCAATCCATCGTCCAGAGCGTCACTGACGAACATAAAACAGCAGAATGCAGAATAGTACGTTCTCTCAACGGGAATGAAGAGCCTCTTGACTTAAGAGTTTGGGCCTACCCATTTAAAAAATATGACGAACCCTTTACTTTCTTTTACCTCTTTAACATTGAAGATGAAAAACGACGACTCTTTCTCGAACGAAGTTTTCTCCACGATATCTCCAACACGACGTCTGCACTCTTAGGACTATCTGACCTTATCAAGCATCTTCAGTTACCACCAAATGAAAAAGAAAATATAGTCAATCGGATTAATATCTTAGGCAAAAGAATGAGTGCTGAAATCCATGCCCATCGCCTCCTCATTGCCGCCGAATATAATGAACTGCAACTGGAAATATCCCAAATCAATTCCCTGGATCTCCTTGAACTGATACGCACCGGTTATAATAATCCGGAACGATTAAACGGCAGGTTTCTAAAAATTGATGAAGGAGCTATGCCCGTCACTTTTGAAACTGACATCACGCTTCTTAGTAGAATTCTTGAAAACATGGTAAAAAACGGCATTGAAGCATCTCCACCAAACCACGCAATTACCATTGGCTGTTATGGAGGAGAGGATCGTGTCTTTTTATGGGTCCATAGTCCAACCTATATGCCTGAAAATATACGACTCCAGATCTTCAATCGTTCATTTTCCACCAAAAAGGACCTGGAAGAGGACTTGGTACGCACAGTATGAAATATTTTACAGAAAAGTACCTCAATGGTTCAATTATTTTTTCGACTGAGGAGTCCACAGGTACGACCTTTACAGCCTCCTACCCTCTGATTCTTCAACAAGACAAACTTCCTTCAATTTCAAGAGACAGCTGATTATCTTTCAAATTGCAAAGTAAAAAAAATATTCATTTGCTTTGTTTTTTCCCCAAAGGACGGCCTTTCTTGACACATCCTGATAAATCTCTTAGAGTTTTCAGATCATTGACAACCTACTGTTTGTAATCTTCACATGAGCTTGTAATTTATGTTTGGGATCGGACTTCCTGAAATGATTGTTATCCTGGCTGTGGCCCTGATTGTAGTGGGCCCTGACAAACTGCCGGAGCTTGCCCGTTCACTCGCCAAAGGCGTTGTTGAGCTGAAAAGAACCATGAACCAGCTGAAACATTCCCTGTCTGAGGAAGGTGACTCCCTAAAATCAATTGAACAGGATATTCACAGTACGACAAAGGATATCAAAGATACGATCATAGATGGGAACTTTCAGGAATTT
Organism: uncultured Desulfobulbaceae bacterium; assembly: GCA_947260045.1. Lineage (GTDB taxonomy): Bacteria > Desulfobacterota > Desulfobulbia > Desulfobulbales > Desulfobulbaceae > CAMYOP01. Next base: position 4,539 of record CAMYOP010000035.1, on the reverse strand, counting down.
AACCGAGAAGATCTGCCTGATTTCCCTCCCAAAAAAGAACAAGAGCCAGCAGCAGAGCAAAGACCCTGGGAAGCTGATCGTCCTGAGAAACAATTTGCTGAAACTGGTGTTGATAAAAAAAATGATTCCTCAAAAAATATTGTCACAAACGAGGATGACAAAAAAGACATTTCTTCTGATACAGATGCATGATTGCTGCTCTTGAATATTACGCCCCACACCACCAGGAATTGCGTAAGCGTCTCATTCGATGTTTTCTTGCAATCGGTCTCTGCTCAGCTATCGCCTACCTCTTCATCAACCCCATAGCAGACTTTTGTATGATTCCTTTGTTCAAGGCCTACCCGGACCTTGAACGACTGGTCTACACCAAGCTCACTGATGCGTTTGTCACCTATCTCAAATTGTCATTGCTGGTTGGAATTTCAGTCAGCTTTCCCTTTATCCTGTACCAATTTTGGATGTTTGTCTCTCCCGGACTCCTTGATGATGAAATCAAACTCATCCGTCAGGTAATACTTTGGGGATCGTTTCTTTTTACTGGCGGTATACTCTTTTCCTTTCTGGTTGTTTTACCTAAAACCCTCTCTTTTTTTATGAGTTACGCTGGCCCCAACCTGGTGCCAATGCTTAAAATATCTATCTACCTTACCTTTGTTGCCAGAATGCTGCTTGGTTTTGGCATTGCCTTTGAAATTCCCTTTCTCATGATCATGGTTGGGCGTGCTGGCCTTGTGAAACCCGATCATTTTCAAAGCAAGCGAAAATATTTTTATATCGGTATTGTTGTTCTTTCCTTTTTGCTCACTGCAGGTGACGTTGTTGCTACAGTAATGCTGGCAGGGCCTCTCTTTGGTCTCTACGAAGCAGGCATTATTGCTGGAAAGGTGTTCAGTTCTTCAAAAAAAGAAAGCAGTGATGAATAAAAAAACTATCCACAGAGTCCAGTTTCCTTTTCCTCCCTCGTTTCTGCCTGGAGCAAAACAACGGGTCTTGACAATCTGGGCAAACAGTGAAGGACTCATCCGCATCATTTTGCCAGGTTGCCAGGAACCGGATAACGCTGCTGTCAGCCATGAAGAAAATTCTTTTCTCCATGAGGTAAAAAAACAAATTTCAGACTATTTATCTGCAAAAACTACCACCTTCAATCTTCCTCTCTGTATAGAAGGAACTCCTTTTCAAAGGGAGGTCTGGAAAATATTCAGGACTGTTGGGTATGGTGAAACAAGAAGCTATAAAGATATTGCTATTCTGCTGGGCAGCCAGAACAAAGCTCGGGCGATCGGTATGGCTGCCCACTGTAATCCTCTAGCAATTATCATCCCCTGCCACCGAATCATAGGAAGTAATAAAAAACTGACGGGTTTTGCTGGAGGACTTTCTTTAAAAAAAAATTTATTGGACTTAGAACAAAACTGCAGCCGTTGAAACTGCAAGATAATTTGCTATTATTTCAAACATCATCACAAACAGTGTGAAAAAAGCCGAAGGAGGAAAAATCGATGGTAGATATTATAATTGGCTCAGTACCCCCACCAGGACCTCCTGTTAACAAGCCGGGACCTCCTGGAGGAGCTATTGAGGCAGAGATTCTCAATGTCCGTGAACCGAGAAAAAGAAGGATCGATCCTGAGGGTGATGATAGACGCAAACAGTTTCGCCAGGATCCTGCTGGAGCAAGAGTCTTAACCGTTCTCATACCAAACGCAATGACGCTGCCAAAAGATCTGGATGGCAAAAATTATAAGGTTATGTTGCGCTTTATGAAAAAATAGATGGCCAGTATTACCTTCTATTTCAGCAGGCTCATCTGCCAAATATCATTTGGACAAATATCCCGGCAGAATCCGCAACCTATGCATTTCTGATCATCTGATCCATACTGGTACTTTGCGGTATCATCTCCATCAAGATCATATCGATTAACAGCCGCTTTTGGACAAATTGTTTCGCAGAGATGACAGTCAATACATTTGCCTTTAGAGCTTGGATTAAGCCATTGCGGTTCTTTTATTCGTAAATCACCAGTATTTATAACTGGTATGGGCTTGCGGTCCAGGTCAGGAGCAAGATCGGATAATGGATCACCACCCTTAAAAACATTATTCCAGAACTGTTCTTTGTATTCAGCCATGGAAAGAGTTTCATCCTGAAGGTCAAGTTTTTCCTGCACCGAGTTAGTGACTAAAACCTTCCACTCATCTCTTATGGACAATTCTTCCAGGAGTTCTAAACGCCCAATTTTTTCGAGGTAGTCGGGCATCCTGTCCATGAGCCATTGCCACTGCCCGTCTTCTGGTGCCAGAACTTTTGCATCATTTTTAGAAAATGAGCCGTCAGTATTTCCGCGGAAATATATCCATCCCCCGACCATACCTACACATGGTCTGTAACCGAGGACATTTTCCTTTTTCTTGGGGTTTACTCCACAGACAATGCCAATACCACCACAGTTAAATTCGGCAAAAGTATCCCCAACAGAACCAAGAACCCAGAGTTCAGGTCGATTATGGGCAGGATTCCATTTGGTCATGGTCAGACCACGAGCACCAATGGAACCGCCAATCATGACTTTTCCCTCTGCCATGGCGTTACAGACACCGTTTGACGCATCACCCTTGACTATGATTTCCGCACCGATATTCAGATAACCAACATCATCTGAGGCCGAATCATTACTGATGATTGTTGTTCCAGGCATCCCCATTGCGCCAAGACGCTGACCTACGGGCCCTATAAGTTCAAGCAGAACAGCTTTATCACTATATAGTCTACAGCCGATATTATGCTGACCAAAGGTTTCCAACTGTAGATGATTGGAATGCTCAATAGCATTGTGGACCAGTTCATCATAGTCCTTAGAACTTATACGGTTTCCCTCTTCATCAAAACCTTTGATAACCAGTGGATTAGTCACTCTTTACTCCCGCTTCCGTTTCATGAAAGCTTCTTCTCTCAAACGTCTTAAAACTAACAAACATATTTAATCTGCAATTTTTCAGCTGCATCTTTGTCGGCTATACCAAGGGCATCAGACATTCCAACAGGCAGACTCTGTGAACGACCAAGTGGCGCAAGAATCTTTTTCATTTCTGTCTGAATCACTTTAAAAACATCGACCACCCTCTCTGCAACAAGATCAGGATCAAGTCGACGATACAATTTAGGATTCTGACTGGTGATACCCTTGGGACAAAGACCGATATTACAAATATTGCAGCGATTGCGTTCATTGCCCAGACAGCCGGATGCAGCCTGCATGATATACTTACCGATATGAACTCCAGATGCGCCGAGCATAATCAGGGCCATACCATTCTGGGTTATATTTCCATTTTTACCGATACCACCAGCCGCATACAGAGGGATCTCATTCTGGCGTCCCTGGGCACAAAGGTCCAGGTAACACTCACGGATGTTTGAGGCAATCGGATGTCCTGTGGCGTCCATACTGACGTTATATGCCGCGCCAGTACCAGCATCTATCCCATCAATGCAGAGTGCTGCCGCATAGGGGTTTCGGACAAGATTGTTCAAGACAGATTTTGCAGAAGAAGAGGCTGAAATTTTGGGATATACAGGTACACGAAAACCAAACATGGTTGACATGGTCTGAATCATTTTCCCAACACTTTCTTCAATGGAGTAAAGAGTCTGGTGAACAGGAGGCGATGGCAAATCAATTCCCTGGGGAACACCTCTCAGCCGAGAAATCAACTCGCTCACCTTTGACCACATGAGAAGACCGCCATCACCGGGCTTCGCACCTTGTCCATATTTGATTTCAATCGCAGCAGGATCGCACTGCATCTCAGGAATTGCCCTGATGATTTCATCCCAGCCGAAATAGCCTGAAGCAATCTGCAATATCAGATATTTTAGATAAGGGCTACGCAGAACCCAAGGCGGGCAACCACCTTCACCAGTCGACATGACCACAGGGATACCCAGCACTTCATTGCAATAAGCAACTCCTTGCAGCATGCCGAGCCACATATTGGGCGACAGTGCACCAAAGGACATGCCACCGATAATAAAAGGAAAGATCTCCCGGGTCGGTGGAATCCATTGTCCCTGGGTTTTTCGACGAATATATTCATCCGGACGCAATACCCGACCAAGGATGGTGTTTAAATCAAACTCATGACGCCCGGCATCCAGAGCCGGGTCGGTCAACATGGAAATCCTGTCAAAAACAACTCTGTCCAGCAGAGTATGTCCTGTTTGATTTTTCCGACCACCCCGTTTATAGGCTTCACCTTTTCTATTTATCAAAAAGGCGGTACGATGCTCATTATCATTGTGAACAGGCGCAATTGCGTTGGTGGGGCACATCATAGAACACATGCCGCAGCCTATACAACGATGCTTCAAGTCCTCTTTTTGCCGAATGGCAACAACGACTTTGTATTCGGATTGACGCTTCTTTTTTAATACATCCAGCTTAGGCACCCTTTTCCGCTGGTAACTCAAATAGAGAGTTTCCATTGGACATACGGTTGCACAACGACCGCAATAGACACATCGATCTTCCCT
>CAMYOP010000034.1 GCA_947260045.1 uncultured Desulfobulbaceae bacterium | reverse complement strand
ACGAAGACTTTCTCATGGCAAAACAAAATGATCGTCTATAACTGTCTGCAACGTGGAAATTCTCAAGGAGCTTTTTTCTTTCCCTAACTCGGGTACCAGCTTTTCTTTTTCTCCCGCAACCTGAAGAGATGCAACATCCTGTGTTTGAGTATACTCGTCATTTATCACTTTTTCTTCAAGCCGAATTATTTTATCTTCGAGCAGTTGGATATGTTGTTTCAGTAGTTTGACATACTCTTGATCAGGGATAGTTTGCGTCACATTTTCTTGTGTCTGATCTGCCTGCTTCCCGATGGAAGCTAGTTCATCAATATTACTGCGGGGCTTTTTATCTGGAAAAAGGGAATAAGACAGTGCTAACACAAGGAACAGGATGATGACTCCAGCTGAAATGGTTATGAACTTAAATCCAGACTTTACTTCTCTCCTCTCTGGTTCCCGGTAACCCTCCTGCCATTCAGGCGCAAGGTTGCCTGTAAAATATCTGAGATCTGCGGGTGAGATTTCTGTGAAACGGACTCCAAGAGCGAAAAGAGAAGTCTCCGCCTCATCCAGCAATGAAACAGCTCGGACAATCTCTCCCTTCACCGAAATAACATCTTCAAATTCAGGAATTTCAATGGCCATGCTTATTATTGAGCCAAGATCGAGATCGGCTTCAACCAGGACCAGGGCTCCACCACGGCTGATGTCCTTTAATTTCCCACTTATAGTTATCTCTTCACTGAGAATTATAACAGGCCAGTCAAATTCAACCCTGGGGTGCTTTCGTCTGTTACTTTGTCTTCTATCTTTCATTATCTCAATATATTTTTGACCTATGAAAGTGACATTTCGGAATTAAAAATATATGATTACCATTCAAGTATAGTTTCCCAGTGTTTTGGAGAGGACTGATTTTTTATTGCTATTCCGTCCCTTTATCATTGAGGAAAAAATTAGGTGAGTGCAGACACCGATCTGTTTCTCAGATTATACTGAGTATTGATGGTAATTAGATAAAAACAATACTCAGATAAGCATCAAACGATTGTTTCGATCTCTATATATTTTATAGCTAGATCGTCACAGGGTAAAGAAATAAAAAAATAAATTTATCTCTCGGTGGAATATCCCTTACAGGCATAATTTATTTTCCATAAGGTCCTCTTTTCTAAAAAATTCCAGCGGGTCCTCGGTACTATTGCCTTGAGTCACAGAACAAGTAGACAGGTTTATTAAAGAGTTGGAAATTTGAAGTTCATGACTGACATTTTTCTTGAGTTCTGAACAAGTATACCAACTTGAGAGGAGCTACAAACTTTCACCTGGACCTTTCTGGGTTGGCAACATTACAGGACTCAACAAAAAGAGGTCGCCAGCGATGATCAGGTGAAAACGTTGAGTCTGATTTTGACCAACGGTCAAGCAAAGGCCCGTACCACCCAGTTCAAGCCTAGCCCTTTTGTTTCATGAACGAAAAAAGGGGATTAAAAAGCTAAATAATTCAGCTTCTTAATCCCCTAAAACTGGTGCCGGAGGTCGGAATCGAACCGACACGGACGCAAGGTCCGCTGGATTTTGAGTCCAGTGCGTCTACCAGTTTCACCACTCCGGCGTTTGAAGGGCACAATATATGCCAAAGAATGGGAAAGTGTAAAGGGAAAAGTTGTTGGTTGAACTCTTGCTTCAGAGAATCCTTGTCAAATTTTTGTATCAAAAAAATCAGGCAACAAGCTGTTTTGCCAGATTTCGAACTTTTTCCAGGGTTTCGTTGATATCAAAAGAGAGAATTTTTCTATCCTGCATGACTACCCTACCATTGATGATACTTGTTTGCACATCAGCTCCCGCTGGTGAATAGACGAGCAGGTCAGGATTGTAAAAGGGCTGCAGGTGAACCTCTTGCTGGTTGATGATAATGAGGTCAGCCATGGCTCCGACTTTTAGCTGACCCAGTTTATCATCAAACCCGAGCATTTTTGCACCGTTTATGCTTGCCATTTGCAGCACTTTTTCTGCAGGTACGGAAGTAGGATTGAGCTCTGGTATTTTATGCAGTTTAGCGCAGATGTCCATTTCACGGAAAAGATCCAGGCTGTTATTGCTGGCGCAGCCATCGGTACCAAGGGCCACGGGAATATTTTGTTCTATTATTTTGCTAAGCGGGGCAATGCCTGAGGCCAGTTTGAGATTACTTTGAGGACAATGAGCAATACCCACACCTCTCTTGCTGAGAATTGAAAGATCTTTATCATTGAGCCAGACACAGTGTACACAGATGGTTTTTTCATCAAGTACTCCCAGTAAGTCAAGGTGTTGTATCACCGTGTCAGCCAGAGGTTCGATGACCATGCCAGGCTCTTGGGAGGTTTCAGCTACATGAATGAAAAAAGGAATGTTTTTTTCTCTGGCCAGTTCCTTGGCTTTTTGGATGGTCTGTGGGGAGCAGGTATAGGGGGAATGGACAAAGAGTCCGGGGGTGATAAGTGGATCTTTACCAAGCCATGAACTGACAAAAGTTTCAGCAGCCTCAATATTTTTATCAGGGTCGGGTACACCGGGTGCGGGAAAGTCAATGATACCCTGGGCAGGAATTGCCCGAATACCTGCGTCGCTGAAGGCTCTGGCTGCGTCGTGTTCGTGAAAATATCCATCAGCAACCAGGCTTGTACCCGAGAGGATCATTTCAGCAGCCGCCAGTTTGCTACACCAATACACCATTTCCGGGTTTACATTTTTGGCTTCAGCTGGGAAAATATGATCATGAAGCCAGTTTGCAAGGGCAAGATCGTCTGCAAGGCCTCGAAAAAGGGTCATGGCCGCGTGGCAATGGCTGTTAATCAGGCCTGGCATAACAAGCATGCCTTGGGCATCAATAATTTTTGTGCCTGAATAAGAAGTAATTTCATCCATGGTACCCATGACAGCAATCAGGCCGTTCTGGATGCCTAGAAAACCATTTTTAATGAGCTTGTTTGTGCCAGGTTTTGGTAGGATGAGGCCGTTTATTATCAGAATGTCAAATTTCATATGCTGCTTTAAGTCCTTGCAAGATGGTCAGTATCTGGTGTATCACTCCTGCGTGCATCAGCTGATAAGAATATTTGCTCGCTGGATAATATCTCTCAATGAGTATTGATAAAAACGAATATACCCGAAATTCTGAGCAGGGCAAGACACATGAGGGGCCGGAGCGATCTTCCCCGTATCCTGTCAGTCGCCTTGGCGCCCCAATTAGCCTCGTTAATAGTGCTCGGGAAATTGAAGCTGCGGACAGGCAGATTGGTTCTCAGCTGGAAGGGAAGCTGGAGCTGATTGCCCGCCAAATAAAAAACTTGCAGGAAGAAGCCCGTTTGGTTATGGAGAAAGCCCGTTTGGATATGATGCTTCACAAGGCAAGCTGCTCCTTTACGCGCATTCCTGGAAAGATTTATTTTGTCTACAGCCAGCAAAATGAACAACTGCATATGTCATTACTCTCTCCTGATGACTGGCAGGGTGAGCCGCCATATCCTTATGAAGGTGCATATCGCATGGAAAATGATATGACCTGGACCAGGGTTGATTAGTCAATTCAAAGAAAGTGGGTCATTTCTATCATTTTGTCTTTTGTCACTCAGGCAGATGGCATGCTAGATATTTTTAATTATTGAGATTATCAACAGTATAGTTAATTATCATGGGTTTTCGTTGTGGAATCGTAGGGCTGCCCAATGTGGGCAAGTCAACTATTTTTAATGCTTTAACAGCAGCAGTCATTGATGCTGAAAATTATCCCTTTTGTACCATTGAACCAAATGTAGGTATCGTGCCGATGCCTGATGCTCGGCTGGACAAACTGGCCGAACTCGTTCAAACCAGGAACAAAGTCGCAACCCAGATGGAATTTGTGGATATTGCCGGACTGGTTAAGGGTGCCAGTCAGGGAGAAGGTCTTGGTAATCAGTTTCTCGGTTATATCAGACAGGTAGATGCGATTTTACATGTTGTCCGCTGTTTTGAAGATGACAATATAGTCCATGTTGATGGTTCTTTGGATCCTCTGCGGGATCGGGATGTAATCTCCATGGAACTGATATTTTCTGACCTTGAGACTGTGGAAAAAAGGCTTGTTAAAACCCGTAGCCAGGTAAAATCGGGTGATAAAAAAATGATTGCCCAGGTTGCCTTTCTGGAAACTCTGCGTGATTTGCTTGATTCCGGTCAGCCAGCCCGTTTGCTTGAGGCAGATGATGATGCCCAACAGGAACTAATGCGTGATTTGTGCCTGTTAACTGATAAACCTGTTCTCTATGTTGCCAATGTAGGCGAAGAGGATATTGCCGGTGATAATGAATACGTGCAAAAGCTTGAAGCGGCTGCCAGGGAAGAGGGCGCATCCCTTGTCATTATTGGCGGTGGTATTGAGCAGGAGTTGAGTCAACTTGAACCCCAAGAGCAGGCGGATTTTCTGGCAGATCTCGGCATGGAGGAACCAGGATTGAATCGTTTGATCAGGGCTGGTTACGAACTTCTTGGGCTCATTACTTTTTTTACGGTCAGTGAAAAAGAAACCAAAGCCGGGACCATCACCAATGGAACCAAAGGGCCTGGAGCTGCTGGCAAGATTCATACTGATTTTGAGCGGGGCTTTATTCGGGCTGAAGTTATTGCCTATGATGATTACGTTGCCTGTGGCAGTGAGGCAAAAGCAAAAGATAAAGGCCTGATGCGTTCAGAGGGAAAAGAATATATTGTTAAAGACGGTGATTGCATTCTTTTTCGCTTTAATGTCTAAAGATACTTTGAATAAAAAAATCATAGTGATTACCACTAAAGCTCTGTTTAAAACTAAAAGGGAGGGGATCGATTTTGTTTTTCCGTTATTATTCGGGAGACATAATACTTTTTGCTGATAATACGCGAAAAAAATTCAGTCCCCTTAGCCTTAGGAAAAATTTAGGTAAGCGCAGACTCCGCTCTGTCTCCCGTTGTTAACTGAGCTTTAGTCGTATTCACAGAAATCATTGTTTTTAAGAGGGTTGTATCTTTTGAGCAGTGTATTTTGTTTACAAATAAAATATTTTGCAGGTCAGGGATGTTGCGATGAGTGGAAAACAGATATTTATAAATGAGCTGCAGGAAGGGCAGCGAATTGATGAGCTGTTTCTTGTTGCAGGGTCCAAACGATTGGAGACAAAGGCTGGTAAACCATATCTTATCGTGACTCTTATGGATCGCAGCGGTGAAATTGGTGGTCGGCTCTGGGAGAATGTTGATCGCTATGAGAGTGAGGCCGAAGTTGGTTCTGTGGCTGTGCTCAGGGGATCTGCACAGTCCTTTCGAGATGAGCTGCAGCTAAAAATTGATTCGGTCAATAAATTGCAGGAAGATGACCCAAGGGTAGACCTTGCTGATTATCTTCCCACCTCAAAGCGTCCTGTTGAGCAAATGCTCCTGGAGTTACAGGATATCATTGATTCTCTCACTGATCATGACTTGCGCCAACTGCTTCAGGAAATATTTCAGGGAGAGACCCTTGCTGCCTTTAAAGCAGCGCCTGCGGCCAAAAAAATGCATCATGCCTATCTTGGGGGGCTGCTTGAGCACACTTTAAGCGTCACCACCTTGGCTGGTCGCATTGCTGACCAGTATCAAAGTGTCGATCGAGATTTATTTCTGAGCGGTGCCCTTCTGCATGATTTAGGTAAAATAAAAGAATTTAGTTTTCACAGCGTTCCTTTTGATTATACAGATTCGGGTCGTTTACTTGGCCATGCCATGTTAGGCAGTGAAATTGTCCGCGAAGCCGCAGGACGTGTTGCCAAGCTATCAGCACATCGCCTTGATCAGGTGCTTCATCTGATTCTCAGCCACCATGGTCGTCATGAGTTTGGAGCACCAGTAGTGCCCATGACCATTGAGGCACTTTTACTCCACCATGTCGATGATATAGATGCAAAAGTAAATTATATCGACAAGTTGAGTGAAAATGTTGGTGATGATGAGAACCAATGGTCAGATTACCAGCGTCCGCTGGAACGTTTTCTCCTGTTGCATGGCAGCCCGGAAGAAAAACCGAAAACTGAGCAACCAGCAGGAAAAGAAAGCAGAGCGGTACCTGGAAAAAAAAAGGAAAAAAAACGGGATAAGGCTAAAACAGGGGATGACTCTTTAAAGCAGCAGACATTGTTCTGAGCATGAAACTTCAAGATATCATTGGGCAGCCCAAAGCTCTTACCTTTCTTGGCCGTGCCCTCCAGTCAGGTCGCCTTGCCCATGCCTATTTGCTTAACGGGCCAGATGGCGTTGGCAAAAAAACAACTGCCATGGCACTGGCAGCAAGGATGTTCTGCCAGAGCCCAGGTGGTATGGATGCCTGCGGGATTTGTAACGCTTGTCAAAAATTTGCATCTGGAAATCATCCTGACTTTTTGCCAGTCTCGCCTGATGGCGCAGCTATTAAGATCAAGCAGATACGGGACTTGAAAAAAAATCTGTCTTTTCCTCCTTTTGAAGCAAAGCAGCGTGTTGTTCTCCTGGATGAAGTGCAGACAATGCGTCGTGAAGCTGCCAACAGTCTACTAAAGGTACTGGAAGAGCCACCGCCCGATAATCTCTTATTACTTGTCGCATCGGACTCAGAACCCTTACTGCCAACTATCATTTCACGATGTCAGCTTGTCCCTTTTTATCCGTTGTCGAGAGATTTAACTGCTGATATTCTCCAGAAAAATGATCCAGGGCTTGATCGGAAAAACGCACTGGTTTTAGCGGGCTTGGCAGATGGTGCTCCAGGTAGTGCGAGTACAATGGAATCAAGTGGCATACTGGAAGTTCGAAATAATCTTCTCCAGGAAATTTTAGAGCCACCTCCTACAGAAGCCAAGTGTGTGGAAAAAGCACTTCTGCTAGCGGAGAAGACCTTGGAGCTCAAAGATAAAATGCAGTATTTTTTTGATTTATTACGTGTTTTTTTCAAAGATGCATTAATTGCATCTCTTAGCGAGGAAAAAGATGGTAAAGATCATTTTGAAACAGATATTGAGATAAATCTGGCAAGAGAACGGTGGAACTTGCAGCAACTATCTGATAATGTAGAGGCTGTTGAATATGCGCAGCGGGCGCTGAAGAGAAATTGCAATCGAGCACTTGTGTGCGAAGTGCTCTTTTTAAAGTTAATGGGTACTACGTCCTGATTGTAGGTATATAAGCGGTTTTTTTGGAATCTTTTTATGTCGGAAGCAATAAACAAAAAACAGGAAGAAAAGAAATCCCAGGAAAGTGAAAAGGACGGTGATAATGAATGCTTTTATTATCGTATTCGTTTTCGTAAGCTTGGTCAGGAATTCACCCTGGAAACCCATCTTCCCGGATTGAAATATGGTGATGTGGTCATGGTTAAAACGGACCACGGACCGGAACCAGCATTCATTGTCGCCAAAGCTCCAGCATCACCTGAACCTGACATGGAACGCAGGGTATCATGGGTTGCTACGCGTAAGGCTAACAGGGAAGAAGAAGAGAAATTTGAGCGTTTGCCTGAATTTGAAAACGATGCTTTTGGTGTCTGTAATAAGCAGGTGAAAAACTTGGGCCTGAGCATGCAGCTTGTTCGGGTGGAACGCTTTTTCAATGGTTCTAAGATAATTTTTTATTTTACCGCTGAAAGTCGTGTTGATTTTCGTGAGCTTGTTAAAAAACTGGTACAGGAGTTTCGCACCAGGGTAGAGATGCGGCAGATCGGCGTGCGCCATGAAACCCAAATGACAGGAGGAATAGGAGCCTGTGGCCGTGAACTTTGTTGTAGCTCATTTCTCAACAAGTTTGAATCGGTTTCTATAAAAATGGCGAAAACCCAAGATCTTCCTCTCAATCCTGCTAAAATATCAGGACTTTGTAACCGCTTACTCTGTTGCCTGACCTATGAATATGAAACCTACCGTACCATCAAGAAAAAAATGCCCAAAATCGGTAGGTGGATTCGGTACGAAGGTACTGAATACAGGGTTATCAGACTCATGCCTCTGAGTAACTCCATACTTACTATTTCAAAAGAAGGAGAGGAGACAGTTCTCTCCGAAGAGCAGTGGGGGGCCGCAAAGCCGGTCGCCAAATCCCAGCCTAAACAATCAGTAAAGAAAAAATGACAACCTATATAACCACCCCAATATATTATGTAAATGCACGCCCGCACCTGGGGCATTCCTATACAACTCTTGTTGTTGATACCTTCAGTCGTTATCGCCGTTTATGTGGCGATGATGTTCGTTTTCAGACAGGTACGGACGAACATGGTGAAAAGATTGTGGAGGCGGCTGAAAGGGAATCTGTTTCACCAAAGGAATATGTTGATACTATCAGTGATGCATTTCGCAAAACCTGGCCGCTGTTAAAAATTGAGCCGGATAATTTTATTCGCACAACCAATTCTGAACATATTAAAACTGTTCAGAATATATTACAGAAGGTCCATGATCAGGGTGATATCTATTTCGCTGAATATGCCGGACTCTATTGTCAGGGTTGTGAGCGGTTTTTAACTGAAAAGGAACTCGTGGACGGTAATTGTCCTGATCATCAAAAACCGCCGGAGAAACGAGCTGAGAAAAATTACTTTTTCAGGATGAGTAAATATCAGGATTGGCTCATTGAACACATCAAAGAAAATCCTGAATATATCACGCCGGAACGTTATAGAAATGAAGTGCTGTCTTTTCTGAAAGAACCGATGGAGGATCTCTGTATTTCACGTCCGACCTCCAGGTTGACCTGGGGCATACCGCTTCCTTTTGACGAAAATTTTGTCACCTATGTCTGGTTTGATGCCCTGATCAATTACCTGACCGGAATTGACTATCCTGATGGGCCTGATTTTAATCGTTATTGGGATGCAGCTGAACATGTCATCGCCAAGGATATTTTAAAACCCCATGCCATTTACTGGCCCACCATGCTTAAAGCCATGGGGATGAAACCGTATAAAAAATTACACGTTCACGGTTACTGGAAAGTGGATGAAACCAAGATGTCCAAATCCATCGGTAACGTTGTACGTCCCGATGAGCTCGTTAATATGTATGGTTTGGATACGGTCCGCTATTTTCTTTTACGTGAAATGAGTTTTGGCCTGGATGCATCCTTTAGCAGTGATGCCATAATTGCCAGACAAAACTCAGACTTGGCAAATGATCTGGGCAATTTGTTTTCCCGATCCTTGACCATGATTTTTAAATACAGTGGTGGAGTTGTACCGCAACAGGATGAATCGACTCTCATTGATACTGACAGGGAATTGATTCTTGCTGTGGAAAATATGCTGGTGACATACCGAAAATCGATGGATTCCTTTAACTTCCACCTGGCATTGCGTTCAGTCTGGGAAGTGATTGGAATGCTCAACAGGTACATTGTCACGAATGCTCCATGGGAGCTTGCCAAAGATCCTGTAAACGAGTCGCGACTTCATACGGTTCTTTATTTTCTGGCGGAATGCCTGCGAATAATCGCTCTTGTGGTTCAGCCCGTTATGCCTGACGCCTCTGCTAAAATGGTGACAACCTTAAACCTCGAAAAAGCGTTGCGATCGGTAAACCTTGATACGGCTGCGACTTGGGGTTTGACAATTGCTGGCACGAAACTGAACAAGCCTGAACAGCTTTTTCCCCGCCTTGACAAGAAAAAGAAAAAACAGGCGCAAGCTCCAAAAGCTGAGAAGCAAAAGAAGAAGGACATAGCTCCAAAAGAGGAAGATGGTCTGGTGACCTTTGATGCTTTTCAAAAGATGGATCTGCGGGTCGCTAAAGTCGTTGCTGCAGAAAAGATCAAGAAAGCGGAAAAGTTGTTAAAGCTTACCTTGGAAGCTCCTGAGGAAAGAACTGTTGTTGCCGGAATAGCCAAGTATTATTCCCCTGAAGAACTGCTTGGCAAGTCAGTTATCATCGTTGCAAATCTGAAGCCGGCAAAGTTGATGGGAGTAACATCCCATGGCATGGTCCTGGCTGCTAAGGAAAAAGATGCTGATGGAAATGAAAGGCTTGTCCTTTCTACCGTCTCAGCTGATATTGCCCCTGGCAGCAGGGTCGCGTAGTAGTTTTAAAACCATTTTTTTATTAAAAATCATACTAGCACAAAATTTGTGATATTGGTGATACCTGATGTTTATGCTCGGTAATTTTATAATGGCTCTGGCAAAATTAATTAATTTTATCCTCGGTGCTTATATCTGGATCGTTATTGGTCGCGCTGTGATTTCCTGGGTCAGTGCCGATCCATATAATCCCATCGTCCGTTTTCTGGTCCAGGCAACTGAGCCCTTGCTCTCACGTATCAGAAGGATGATTCCCTTCAATATGGGCGGAATAGATTTGAGCCCCATGATTTTGATTTTTGCCATCGTTTTTCTTCAGAGCTTTTTGGTGCCAACCTTGCAGCAGATCGGATATAATCTGCAATGATCTGATTATGCCTTACCTGCGACCACAGGGAGATGGCACTCTTTTGCTGATGCTGCATATTCAGCCCCGTTCAAGTGCTAATCAAATTGCCGGTCTCCACGGTGACAGCCTGAAGGTTCGTTTAACCAGCCCTCCTGTTGATAATAAAGCAAATAAAGCACTTATTGCCTATTTGGCAAAACTGCTCCATATTCCGAAATCTAAAATCGCCCTGAAAAGTGGACAGCAGAGCCGGCAGAAACAAATTTTGCTGCATGGTTGTGAGGAAAGCCAAGTTCGCTTGATCCTGGAACATGGAGGAGCAAAATGAACAGGTATCGATTAACTGTCAGGGGGATTGTTCAGGGGGTTGGTTTTCGTCCGTTTATCTATCGTCTGGCAGTGGAACCTGGCCTTACTGGTTGGGTTGCAAATACTGGCAGCGGTGTGGAAATCGAGATTCAGGGTAACCGGGAACTCACGGCTGTTTTTCTGGAAAAAATCAACTCGCCACCGCCACTTGCCCAAATTGACAGTATTCAGGTCGAACCAATCCAACAAGTGTCAGGAGAGGTAGACTTTGTCATTGGCAACAGTGATGGAACAGGCAGTGATCCTGGATCACTGCCACCTGATGCTGATGTTTGCCCGTCATGCCTGCAGGAATTGTTTGATTCCAAAAGCCCACGCTATCTTTATCCCTTCATTAATTGCACGGACTGTGGTCCCCGCTATACGGTTATCGAAAATATTCCCTATGATCGTGCCTGCACTACAATGAAGAGTTTTCAGCTCTGCGTATTTTGTCAGGCTGAATACAATGAACCAACTGATCGTCGTTTTCATGCCCAGACAAATTGCTGCTCGCAATGCGGCCCGCACTATCGGCTCCATGACAAGGAGGCCAGACAAATAGATGAGGCAGCACTTGATGTCGATGCCATTGATCAGGCAGCAAAACTCCTGCAAAAGGGTAAGATCGTTGCCATTAAAGGCATCGGTGGGTTTCACCTGGTAGCTGACGCCTGTAATGATCAAGCGCTTGCTCTTTTGAGAGAGCGCAAAAAAAGACCTGATAAACCTCTTGCTGTCATGGCTCCCTCTACAGAGGAAATTTCTCGCTGGGCCCAGGTATCCCAAATGGAGCTGGAACTGCTCACCAGTCCCCAGAAACCAATTGTCCTGTTACGGAAAAAAGAGCTGTATCCCCTTGCACCTGAGGTCGCCCCTGGAACGATCTTTATCGGTGCGATGCTCCCATATACGCCTCTGCATTATTTATTATTTCGGAAAATTTCCTTTAAAGCCCTGGTTATGACCAGTGGTAATATTGCGGGGTCCCCTATCATCAGAGATAATGATGATGCTTTTAGACGTTTGCGCGCCATTGCTGATTATTTTCTGGTCCATGACAGAGACATTATCATAAGTAATGATGATTCGGTTGTTCGTCGTGAAGAGGGTGCTTTTACCATGATGCGAAGATCACGCTCGTATGCACCTGCAGGAATTTGTCTGGGGGAAGAGGTCGGTAAAACTCTTGCTTTTGGGGCCATGCTCAAAAATACTGTTTGTCTTACCAGGGGAAAATCTGCATATTTTGGTCATCATATCGGTGATCTGGAGCATCCAGATACAGTTGCTTACCTGAAGAAATCTATTGAACATTTGCAAAAAAGTCTTCGTATTGACCCGGATCTGGTTGTACATGATCTACATCCCGAATATCCATCTACAATATTGGCCAGAGAGTACGCTGAAAAAAATAGCATACCTCTTATCGCTATTCAGCATCATCACGCCCATGCAGTCAGTTGCATGGCGGAACATTCTCTGAAAGGCCCCGTTATTGCGGTTGTCCTGGATGGGAATGGCTGGGGAAGCGATTCCACAGTCTGGGGGGGAGAAGTTCTTATCGCTACAGCTGATTCTTTTAGAAGAATTGGACACCTCCTGCCAGTTGCCATGCCAGGAGGTGACGCTGTGGTGTATCATCCCTGGCGGATGGCTTTATCGTATTTGTACCGAGTGTATGGAGACAAGGTGAGGGAGCTTGATCTGCCCCTTATTCATCGCTATGAAAAACAACTTCCTCTTTTGCTCCAGCTTCTGGAAAAAGACTTCAATAGTCCTCTCACCTCAAGTTGTGGGCGTCTCTTTGATGCACTTGCGGCTCTCTTAAATCTCTGCACAGAATCAAGCTTTGAAGGCCAGGCTGCCTCAAAGATAGAGATGAATGCCAGGGCAGGGGTGAAAAGCTTTTATCCAAGAACGCTGGAAAGCTCAGAACTAAATATTCTTGATACTGGTTTTTTATTTCAGGAGATTGTTGAAGATATCCAGGGTGGAGTAGAAGCAGCGATTATATGTGCCCGTTTTCAGCAAACCCTTGCTCGATTTTTTACTCAACTTTGTGAAAACGCACGCCTGGAAGAGGGTTTAAAGGATGTCGTTTTGTCAGGTGGTGTATTTCAGAACCTTTCCTTTCGTAATATTCTGCAAAGCCACCTCGACAGCCGCAATTTTAGAGTCTATACTCAAGAAAAGGTACCTCCTGGAGATGGAGGAATCGCTTTGGGTCAAGCAGTTGCAGGCAGAGCAATCTATCACAAAAAACAATAAAAGGGAAAGCCATGGGTAGTCAGGTTTTAGATTTTACGACTCTGTTCTCAAACACCTGGGAAAAGTATAAAGTAAGAGCCTTGCCAATTCTTGCAGTGATGCTTCTTACCTTTGCTGGAATTTTGGTAGTTGCTTTTTTGTTTATTCTTTTCGCTTCTCTTTTCGCGCCTTTTTCTCTGGATAATATCCAAAATCTCCAACCTGGACAGTTTATCTGGTTTTTCATCATTTGTTTTTTTATCTTCATTCCCATTGCTCTTGCAGGATTATGGAGCCAAGCAGCAACCATGGCGATTGTTGTAGATGACAAGTTGGAAATACTTGAAAGTTTAAGTGTCGGTTGGCACAAGATGTGGTCTTTTGCCTGGGTGAGTATTCTTTTTGGCGGTATTGCGCTTGTTGGTTTTGCCTTTTTCCTGGTGCCTGGGATCATTTTCAGTACATGGTTTTGTTTTTCCATGTACATCCTTTTTGAAGAAAAAAAGGGGGGGATGGATGCTATTCTTGCCAGTCGTAATTATGTCAAGGGATACACCTGGAACACTTTTCTTAAGTTTTTCGTTCTCTGGTTGCTCTATCTTGTCCTGGCTGTCATTCCCTTTATCGGGCAGCTTTTAGGTTTTCTTTTTACTCCTTTCATGATGCTGTATTTAGTCGCTATTTACCGAAACCTGAAAGAAGTTAAAGGTGAAGAGGGGCAGTTGGTTCAACCCTCAGAGCGGAAAATATGGTTTGGTGTGGCAATTTGTGGCATGGTCCTTCCTCTTATTGGCCTGATCGTTTCACTGACAGTTATCGGACCACGAATTATGGATACCATGGGGCCTTTTCCAGGTTCCTTTGAGCAGACTTCCAAACAGGATTCAACGGGAACTTCTTCCATGGAGAGTCCCGAAAAAGTTTTAGAGGATGCTGTTCAAAAGGCCGATACACCAATAGTTTCAGGAGATAATGTCTGGCATGATCCAATTGGTGATGTCATGAAGTATGGTGTCGGCAGGTGGCTTGATATCAGTGAGGTCACTGCCACAGGAAAAGACGACAACCTCATCCTGGAGATCAAAATTAAGCATCCCTTTGCTGCCTTTTACAATGCTGGGAGGCAAGACCAGCCAATAGGCAAACTTGTCAGCTTCTACCTTGATGCTGATCTTGACAGGGCAACCGGAGGTGAAATAATTCCAGGATCGGGCAGAGGCGGTTATGAAACGGGTCTTGATGTTATTTTAGAGGCCCTGCCAGAAGATAAAGATGCCCAGGTAGTTCATGTGAGTATTGTAGGTCTGGGCGGCAACCGAGTCTATTCTCGTGGTCGGCTTACGGCGGACCAGGTTACGCTGAGTAAAAATACTCTGCAGGTGTCAATACCTTACACGCTAGCAGGAGTGAAGAGCGGTGACCTGCTGCGTCTTTGTTACCGTGAACTTGCTCAGGAGTTTGGCGAGGGTATTGCGAAGGATAAGATCATACAATTACAATAGAGGCAAGCATGGAAAAATTGATTCTTGCAAATTGGAAGGCAAATCTTTCACCAGTTTCAGCACACAAGTGGCTGGATGTCTTTCTGGCCAGATATGAACCATTAGATCAGACACAGGTGGTGCTTGCATTGCCTGTTATCTATCTCAGAGAGCTAAGTGAAAGAATCGTGGATAGTCCAGGCGTATTCATTGCTGCTCAAAGTATATCATCGTATCCGCCAGGTTCCTATACGGGATCAACTCCGGCATTGTGGCTTGAAAATTCGGCTGACTATGTTATCGCCGGGCATCGGGAGCATCGGCTCTATCTCCACATGAGCAGCCAGGATGTTGCCAACCAGGTAAGTGAGGCGCTTAGTTCTGATCTTCAACCAATCGTCTGTCTTGATAAAGAGTTTGCTCCTTCTCAGATCAGCGCAATCCAAAGCGACGAGTTAGATAAGGTTATTTTTGCGTATACGCCAGCTGAGGCTGATCAGTTAGAAATTGCCAGGAAAAACGAAGTTATTGTTGAGGCCGTGGAATATCTATCTTCCCTCTCAAATGGCCGGCCCGTACTCTATGGCGGAGGCGTTAATGCTGAGAATGCCAGGCACTTGCTTGAACTACCAAAGGTAAGCGGCTTAATGGTTGGTAGGAGCTGTCTTGATCCAGATAATTTTCTCCAACTCCTGCAAAATGTCAGGTAGTTTTGTCAAGTGAAATTTTTTTTTAACACG
>CAMYOP010000033.1:16669-21309 GCA_947260045.1 uncultured Desulfobulbaceae bacterium | reverse complement strand
AGGTCTGGGTTTAAGCTATGCGCGAAAAGTTGCTCGCCAATACCATGGAGATATCACTCTTGTTGAGAGTACACCAGGCAAAGGGACAACTTTTAGGGTGAACTTTAATACTAAAGAGACAGTGAATGGATAATACCTGGTCTAACAAAACGATTCTTTGTGTGGACGATGAGCTACCTGTATTGGAGTCATATAAAAAAGTACTGGATCCAGTCATAAACGAACAGATTTCAGAAATACTCTCACTTGCAAGTAAACGAGGTGATATTTCTGAAGACGATCGCGAAGAAAGCATTCACTATAATCTGATACTGGCAAGCTCTGGTGAAGAAGCAGTTAAAATTGTACAGGAAAAAATCGATTCGGGACAAAAAATTTCAGGCGGTTTTTTTGACATGCGAATGCCAGGAGGCATTGATGGTTACGAAACCATTAAGTTAATAAAAGCCATCGATCCCAATATTTACTGTACTGTTGTTACTGCATATACTGATCGCCGTGTGACTCAAATTCGAAATCTATTCCAAAATGATCATCAAGATGAACTCCTCTATTTCAGAAAGCCATTCACAACTGAGGAACTGACCCAGACAGCTTTCAACATGGTAAGCTCCTGGAATCGTAAACGGAAAGCCGAAGAACACCTGAAGGCCATTGAAAAACACAAGAAGGGAATCAGTCAAATCCTCCATGCTGTAAGCGTTCTCAGTAGAGTCCCTCCTTATTCGTTACAATATTTATCCTCAGGATTACTCTTTCAACTTCTTGGAATGGTCGATGGTGAGAACGGTTTTATAATCCTGCTCAATGAAGATAATTCAGTCAACTACATCTTTGGTGTTGGCAGGTTTGAAAATGATGACGTGAACGTTGAGTCATTTGCTCTCCAAAAACTTGCCATTGACCAATCAATGAGCAACCAAGTCAATATGCAGGATAAAAGCTTCTTTATTCCACTTATCTCTAGTGAAAAAAAATTAGGTGCTATTCATATTGAATCAAAAAAATATATTAGCTCCATACTTGATCAGTCTATTTTAGAAGTCTTTAGAACTCAAATAGTCCAGCTGATCTTAAATAGTAGGTATTACAACGAGATAATTGAAAAAGACAAGGAAGCATTAACAGATCCCCTAACAGGTCTTTTCAATCGACGATTTATTCAAAAGCGTCTGCAGGAAGAACTGCAACGAGCATCTCGATCTTCTCAAAGGATAGCTATGATGATGATTGACCTGGATGACTTCAAAAAAGTTAATGACACCTATGGCCACGCAGCCGGTGACAGCGTCCTGAAGTCAATAGGAAAAATATTGCTCGATTCTGTTCGTGATTACGATCTGGTAGGAAGGAATGTTGAAACAATCGGTAAAGCCAGTCAGTTTGCCGTACGGTTTGGGGGTGAAGAATTTTGCATGGTGCTTTTACAGTCAGCAGAAAAAGGAGCAAAATTAGTTGGTGAACGTATTCGCTCAAAAATAGAAAATCATAATTTTATCTTTGATGGGAATACAATTTCTGTAACTGCAAGTATAGGTGTTGCAGAAAGCATTGTTTCAAAAGAAGATCTCAGTCAAGATGATTATCTCGACAAATTGAATAAGCAAGCTGATAAAGCGCTCTATAAAGCAAAACAATCAGGAAAAAACAAAGTTGAATATGCTGAGTGTTAATGTTCTTTTTGATAACCACTAAAGCACTGTTAACACCGGGAGACAGATCGGAGTCTGTGCTTACCTAAATTATTCCTAAGCTTAAGGGGACCGAATTTTTTTCGCGTATTATCAGCGAAAATTATTCTGTCTCCCGAATAATAACGGAAAAATAAAATCGGTCCCCTCCTTTTTAGTTTCTAACTGAGTTTTAGTGGTTATCACAATGTCCTTTCCTTAAAAGGAAAAAATTAGATGTAAAAAAGGCTGGAAAATATCATTGAACGTGATCGTCTTCATCAGTATTTTCCTCATATGATTTCTCGGGACGGTTGAACAACATATATAAAATATAACATAACCAGGCCCATACCCAGAGAAAACCACCGAGTTTCCAATTGATAAATGGAACAACCAGAAGCACTATCAGTACTATTACGGCAAGTATTTTTTGTATTTTTTTCTTTTGCTGGGAATCCATATTATTTCTCAGGAGTTCAGAGTGCTGGGACTTCATCTGCTCAATTGTTCTTCAGGGGAGCAACCACTTCCTGGCCGATATAGGTAACAACATAATTACAAACTCCTAAAAAAACTTCTTAATCCTTTTGTATATTTATCCCTGGAAGTGATAAAACCATTATTGTGATCACCACTTATTTCCAGAAACATTTTTGGCTCTGGAGCTGCTTCAAAAAGCCTGCGACCATGGGTATAAGGTACAATTTCATCCTCTGGGCTGTGAATGACCATAAGTGGCGCCTGTATTGCAGGAAGCGCGCTAAGAGCATCATATTTATATCTGCTTATTAAATGTGCTGGAAAAATTGGATACAAGCTTTTTGCCATATCCGGAACCGAGGTAAAAGTAGATTCAAGAATATAAGCCTTGGGCTTGATTTGTTGGGCAAGGCCAGCAGCCACAGCCCCTCCTAAAGAACGACCAAAAATTATAATCTTCTCTGGGTTAATATTACGGTCCTCAACAAGGTATTTCCAGGCAGCCTCGCCATCACGATATGTTCCAGCTTCTGTCGGAGTTCCTTCACTGGTGCCATAACCACGGTAATCGAAGATAAAGACAGAATATCCCAACTGATGAAAGAGGGAAATGGAATCCATACGGTGCGATATATTCCCGGCATTTCCGTGAAAGAATAAAATAACATCACTCTCCTTGCCTGACGGTACAAACCAGCCAGTCAAAGAAATGGAGTCTGCTGTCCTGAAACTGATCTCCTCAAATCCAATGCCGTGTGCCTGCGGAGTTGTCGCCAGCACCTGACTGGGAAAATATATCAGGCGAGACTGGTTAAAAAAGAGAACAAGGCCCAGGCAGACATATAAGATGACTCCCAGGCCAAGCAGGGCAAGTGTAGTCTTGAACATGTTTAGTGCAATCCTGTTTTAAAATGAAAGTGCGTTTACTATACTGTGACAGGAAGAGCCATCAAGATTATTTTCCTTAGACAAGGGTTTAAAGTCAATCCCAAAAATATTTTTTAAGCAGCGACAAGGCAATCTACACCTACCCATTAAGAATAGGTATTGTGAATAAGCAGATGGCAAAGAATGATTGACAGGAAAACAGAAAGAATAAAGCATTTTTATCTCCTGGACTTTCATGTATTTTACTCTATACTAATCGATATAATTATCAGAAATCCTTACACTTGAGGGGGTAGGAATGGATCAGCAAATAGATTATGAAAAACTAGGTGTTTTTTATCTTGGCCGTGAAGTTGATCCATCAAATGGAGATACATCCCCCTACCCGCTCCTCTATAAAAACAAACACCTTACTACCCATGCCGCCCTCATTGGCATGACTGGCAGTGGCAAGACAGGCCTTGGTATCAGTCTCATTGAAGAGGCTATCATGGATAACATTCCAGCCATAGTGATTGATCCCAAAGGCGATATGGGCAATTTACTCCTGACCTTTCCTGACCTGAGCACCGAGGACTTCCAACCATGGGTCGATCCCGCAGTTGCCGACAAGAAAAATCTTTCCGTCCCTGAATATGCCGAAGATGTCGCCAACACCTGGCGTAACGGTCTGAACAAGTGGAACCAGGATGGCAGTAGAATTCAAGCACTGGAAGAACGAGCCGAGCGGACTATTTACACACCCGGCTCCAGTGCAGGTGTCCCTGTTTCCCTTTTATCGGGCTTTGAAGTTCCAGCAGCCGATATAATGGCTGATTCAGACACCTTGAACAGCATGGTCAACTCCTTTGTCACTGGATTGCTGGCCCTTATAGGAAAATCGGCTGAACCTCTTAAAAGTAAAGAACACCTCTTAATAAGTTCCATCATGCTTAGTTCATGGCGTAATGGTGAAAATCTTAGCATGGAAAGTCTCATTGGCTATATTGTTACTCCTCCTTTTGATAAGATCGGAGTTTTTGCTCTGGATACCTTCTACCCCCAAGCCGATCGGATGAGTCTTGCCATGGAACTCAACAACATTCTGGCAAGTCCACAATTTGCATCGTGGTTAACAGGTGAACCGCTTGATGTTCAGCGTTTTCTCTACACCAAAGAAGGCAAACCCCGCGTCGCTATCTTTTCCATTGCCCATCTCAGCGAACCCGAAAGAATGTTTTTCGTGACCCTGCTGTTAAACAGTTTTTTAGGATGGATGAGGAGGCAGCAAGGGACATCATCTCTGAAAGCCCTCCTCTATATGGATGAAATCCATGGTTACTTTCCGCCATCTGCTAATCCTCCTTCAAAAAAACCAATGATGATCCTCCTGAAACAGGCAAGAGCCTATGGTGCTGGTATTGTCCTGGCGACCCAAAACCCTGTGGATCTTGATTACAAAGGGCTCTCTAACATTGGAACCTGGTTTATCGGCAGGCTCCAGACCAAGCAGGATCAAAACCGCATCATCGACGGACTTTCAGGAATGGGTGACCATATGGATCAACCCACTCTGCGTAAACTGTTAGCAGGATTGCAGAGTCGTAAATTTCTGCTTCG
>CAMYOP010000033.1:0-16533 GCA_947260045.1 uncultured Desulfobulbaceae bacterium | reverse complement strand
AGATGATATCAAGCGTTTGACAGTCAAAAAGGACTATTCGGCAAGCCCTGGCAAAACTGACAAAAAGAGCGAAAACAAAGCATCAAAGCAAGGACTGCACCCACCGATTCTTTCCGATCAGATTGAACAGATGTTTTTCTCTCCTCCTGTTGCTGCAGATAGTTTTCAACTCAGTCCCTGGTTATGTGCAGAGGCAACAGTTCGATTTTATAATGCCAGCAAAGGTATTGATCAAACCGAGGAATGCAGAGTTCGCATTGCACTCGATGAAGACCTGAGATCAATCTCCTGGAAAGAGGCTGATGAAAGTTCTTTTATTTATAATGAGCTTGACAATAAAGGACCTTCCGGCTCTCAATATCAACCGTTGCCGACTCTAGTCACATCCCTTAAAAATTTAAACCAGCAGGAAAAAGAATTTTCCAACCATCTTTACCAGACCAAAAGAATGGAATTATTCAGGGTAAAGGCTCTGAAATTAGAATCACAGGTAGATGAACCATTGGTCGATTTCCAAATCCGAATAGGCGATCAATTACATGAGAAAAAAGAGATCCAGATAGAAAAAATTCAGGATAAATTTCTTAAAAAACAACAGGTTATTGAGGATCGGCTAGTACGAGCCCAAGACAAGCTGGAAAAAGAAGAAAGTGATGTCTCTGCCAGCAAAGTAGACACGGCACTCAGTTTCGGAGTCGCACTCCTTGGTTCCCTGCTTGGCAGAAAAAAATTCTCCCTGGGAACAGCAGGCCGTGCAGCAAGTGGTATTCGTAAGGCTGGTCGTATCATGAAAGAAAAAAATGAAGTTGAACAGGCGGGAGAACTCATCAACAGACTCCAAGAGGACCTGGACCAGCTCAACCAAGAGTTAAACGATCAAGTTGACCAGATGACTCAAAAATTTTCAGCAGAAAATTATCCTGTTGAAACATTTAACATCAAACCTCGTCGTTCTGATGTATTTAATGTCCGCTGCTATCTTACATGGGAGGCGGTACCTGATTTGAGCCAGCTTATGGAACAGGAATAAAAACCTTGTCTCTGGCTAAGAAGCAGAGTTAATTGTTGCTCTTAGAACGAAAAACTCTATCAGGATTATTTCAGATACAATATAAACTTTTCTGATTACCCACAAACCTGAGCTTTAAGCTTCAGAGGAAGATTTTCGCTTAAATAACGCGAAAAAAATTCAGTCCCCTATGGTTTGAGGAAAAATTGAGGTAAGCGCAGACTCCGATCTGTCACCCGTATTAGCTGAGCATCATTGGTAATCAGCTAAACTTTTGATGTAAATCAGATAAACTATTTTTAGTAAAGGCCTACAACGTGTTAAACAAATACATTTCTTCCCTTATCGGGGCTGCTCTTCTTCTTTTTATTGTTTTTACAGCTGGCTGTGACCAACTTGCTGCACCGCAAGCTGAAGTCGGCAAACTAGCGCCCACTTTCACCCTCAGTGATCTCAATGGAAAACGTTTTGACCTTAAAAGTCTTCGCGGAAAAGTAGTCTTCATTAATTTTTGGGCCACATGGTGTCCGCCCTGTATTGAAGAATTACCGTCTATGGAAATGCTCAACAACAGCATTCCTGAATCTTCCTTTCAGATGCTCACCATTCTCTATAATGACAAGGCCGAAATTGCTGAAGCTTTTGCTAAGAAACAAGGCTACACCTTCCCTATTCTCGTTGATCCCAATACCACAGTTGGTAAAACATATGGCATTACAGGGGTACCAGAAACCTATATTATTGATCCAGAAGGAATTTTACGCGAAAAGTTCCTTGGTCCGCGCGAATGGAATTCCGAGCATTCCTTTGCCATCATGAATAAATATCTTCCCCAGGCTATCATTGCTCAGCCAGGAAAGACCTTTAAACCTAAGATACAGCTCAACAAAGCACACTAAACCCTTAACAGACTATTACATTCAATCGATTCAGGGAAAAGGACCACACATCTTCAGTACTTTTTTACTTAATGTTTAAGCCTTTCTCTGTACCATCCAATTACAATATCCAATAGATAGAAGAGAAATTTATCATTATGAATTTCTCTTCTATCATTATATAATTACACAAAGCCTGTGGCTTATTGTGAGGGCAATAGTACAGGACATACCCAACACTTCTTCTGACACATACAATAAAAAGCAGTAGCAGCATCCCGGAGTTACTTGTCTCCTATATTTTTTATGTAAAGTAGAATAGTTACCTGCTCTTTGCTATAGCGTTTTTGTGTTATCTTTACTTAAGCTATTTTGTTGATGGATTGATAAATATCGTCGGCCTGTTTGCAGCCGGAAAATTATTTTGACAGAGGAGTTACCATGGTCACGTTTCGACAATTTACTGCCTGTTCCGGCTTATTTCTTTTTTTTATCATGATCTGTGCCGATACCAGCATTGCCCAGCAAAATGATCACCAATTAAAAGCAGAACAACTCCTTATATTGACAGGTGTCCCAAACACCCTTGTTCAGGTTTCCATCATTGCCATTGACGTACAGCTTCAAGAGGAACCTCAACTGAAAAAATATGAAGATATCTTTCGAAGTTTCGTTGCTCAGCATACAAGCTGGGATGCCCTCAAGCCTGATTTAATCCGCTTATATACTGACAATTTCACAGAAAAAGAAATTGTAGACCTGATCCGTTTCTATTCATCACCAACAGGAAAGAAATCCATAGAACTTTCACCTCACCTGATGAACCAAACATCCTTATTGGTGCAGAATGTTTTCATGAAAAATGGAGCACAGCTTGACAAAATGATTCACCACCATGATCAAAAATACCGGGCTGAAGCTGCAGACCATCTGAAATCATTGGATTAAGTATAGAAATGGAGAGGATTATGGAGTCTGCAAAAATTGCCTTTTGGCGCAATAGCCTCTTTCTGCTCCTGGCGCTTTGTCTTAATTTATTCAGCTCCAATGTATTTGCTGAAGAGTCCTGGAACAACAATATCAATAATGCCGAAACAAGAATAAATAATTTCCAGAAGATCCTCAAAGACGGCACACCTCAGCAAATCCAAAAGGCTGCCGTTGAACTCAACAGCGACCCCCTTGCCAAAGACATCTTAAACAGAGTTGACAATCCTGCTGCCAACAAGCTGAAAGAGAGCTTTAATAAAGCCATGAAGCCTGTCAAACAGGCCACTCGTGCTGGAGTTAAACAGCGTGTCGCTGACAAGTTAGGAGTGAAACCTGAAGATGTAACTATCTTTGAGGCAACAAATCCGAAAAACCCAGGAGACCCAAGCAAGCTTCCTCAAGACTGGGATGTCACCGTCCGGGTCAAGGGAAAAGATATAAAAACAGAGAATGTCGAGTCCATTGTTCATGAAGAATTTTACAAGGCTGCAGGTGGTAAAGAGACCTTTGGTGAAAATTCTTCCCCTGCAAAGGTCGGCAAACAACAGGGAGTCGAGGTAACCCACTCAAAACACCCAGAAGCATTTGGCAGCAATGCCAAAGAAGGCGAAGCAATCCTGAAAGGAGACAAAACAAAACCAATCAGAGATCCGCAGGGTCTGAGTGAAACCCTGAAGTATAAAGGAAACAAGCCAAGAACAGAAGGAACACTTGAGGGTGAGTTCAAAGGAAACTACGAAACAGTCAAAGGCTTTGACAAACAGGTAAAGCCCAGAGTTGAAGGCCAAGGCGGCAGGATTCCTGATAAAGTCCAGGAGGGCATCGACATCATGCGCGATGGTCTCAAAAAGGGAAAATCACCAGATCAGATTAAATCAGAACTTGCCGAAATCGGCGAAACACCCGAATCAATTACCCGAAAAAGCAGTGATCTCATCGAAGCTGGTCAAAAGCTTAAACCTCCCCCAAAACCTCCAGCTACAAGCAAAATAATTGACCCAAAAACAGGCGAACCCTTCTCTTCTTCTGGTAAGAGCACAAAAGGCGGGAAATCAGGACTAGTAGACGCCCAGGGAAATCCAATTTCATCAAAAGGAAGCTCTTCATCAAAACCAGGCAAAGGAAAAGTAATAGACCCCTCCACTGGCAAACCTTTTAACTCGAAAAGTCAGGCAGCAAAAAGTGGTAAATCAGGGCTGGTAGATGCCCAAGGTAATCCCATATCTTCCAGGAGCGACACTGCTGTCCAAACAGGCAAAGGAAAAGTAATAGACCCTGCCACAGGCAAACCTTTTAAATCTGGAAAAACAGGGCCCATAAAAATAAATTTAAAGACAAAGCCTGGTATAGTAGATGCGCAGGGCAATCCAATTTCCGCAAAGACAGGCAAGGTCCCAACAACCCCAAGCACTGTCCTGGATCCTGTTACAGGGAAACCTTTTAATGCTCCTTTAAAAAGTGGGAAATCAGGACTGGTGGATGCAAAGGGAAATCCACTCTCTTCTAAGCCCTCAACTTCTCTCACTGGAGGAAAGGGAAAATTAATTGATCCAGTGACGGGTAAGGCATTCACCTCAAAAGGTACTCCTGTTAAGGCTGGTAAGTCTGGACTGCTCGATGCCAAAGGCAATCCCATTTCAGGAAAAGGTGCGTCTCCTGCAAAAGCGGGAAAAAATGTCATTATTGACCCTAAAACCGGTCAAGCATTCAAGCCTGGTTTAAAACCAAACACCGTTCCAATGGATCCAGGTACCAGCCAGAGTGGAAATGGTGGTACCAGTGGTGGCTCTGTTAGCACAGGTCCCGGAGGAGGAGCACCGCCCAGATTTCAGGAGCCCATTCTCAAAGGCGTGAAAAAAATTCAGAATGGTATGAAATATCTGGGCCCTGCGCTTATTTTATATGATGGTGGTTCACGTATTAAAAATGTTGCAACAGCTGATCCCGAAAAACAATCGTATGAAGCTGGGAAAGAGCTGGGCGGTTTTACCGGTGGCATGGGCGGCGCAACTGCTGGTGGACTGGCTGGAGCAAAACTTGGCACCATGCTTGGCGGCGCTTTAGGCTCAGTTGTCCCTGTTGTTGGCAACATTGCAGGAGCAGCAGCAGGTGGCATTATCGGTGGCTTTATAGGTGGTATTGCAGGATACGTCAAAGGTTCCGAAGTCGGATCAGAAATGGGTGATACGGATTCTCAGTATTGGGATAAGAACAAACCAGCCAGCTATTTTAACAAAAAATCAGGAGCCGCTGGTACCACTCAAAAATTATACACCAAAATGATTACTAAGGGAGTGCCTGTTGCTGAAGCAAGAAGCATTGCCCAAAAATGGCAGGATTACCTGGATGACAAAGGCCCCAGCCCTAAAAAAGAAATAGATGAAGCTCGCAATAAATACATAAATCCCAAAAAACCAAAAATTCAAAAACAAAAAAAACCAGAGAAGAACAAGGAACCAAAAGGGTATAACCCCTTTGCTGATCAAGGTATGGGCATTGATCCAGATGAACAAAAAATTGCTGGTGCAAGTGAACTCATTGACGATTATAGCCAAAAGAGTGCAACTGGCCAGATTTCAGATGAAACAAGTGGCGTGATTGGCGGCGGTGAAAATCCGGAGCAACAGTCAACGGACTATACTGGCAGCAGTATAGGCGGAAAGCCCGTCAACACCCAACCAGACAAGCGCAAAAAGCCAGGAAGGCCCGGCTCTGGAAACAACAATCCTGGAAGTCAAACCGACACAGACACAGATGATGACAAGTCAGGAGAAAAAGCTGATAAAACAGGACTTGAGGTTGAAGAAGTAGGTACGGCTCCACCAGGAAAATGCAAAATCGTCAGCGGGCAACTTGTTGCTGTAAAGGGCTATACCGAAAAAATAGCTGGCATGACTGTCATCCTGAGTGGACCTACGAGTCAAACAACCACGAGTTCAGGAAGCGGATCATTTAGCTTTGCGGAAATTCCTGCTGGCGACTATACCATTTCTGTAAAAGAATGGGACTATGGCATGACCAGTGCCAACCTTAAAGCTCCACCTGGCAAGGCTATAAAACTTGTACTCAAAGGATCCTGCCCGTATCTCTATGTCTGGACAGGAAAAAGCTATGTGGCAGAAAATGATATCTATTCGACAGCCAGGATCAATCCTGGCGAAGTTCTAGCAGCTCTTCCACCTTTTGCAACAAGCACGGCAGATCTTTCAGTCATGCGTTTTCCCATGGATTCCATCCCCATGGAACTGGGAAAAAAGAGATCTTATCTTGATTATTATCAAATCACTCATCAACCAGCCCGTACAGAGGGTGGCCTGTTCCAGTTCAAAATAATAGAACAGGACTGGGAATATTCCTTTACCGACATGGTTTCCTTAAAGGCAATTGCAAGAAAAGAAGGACATGGTGCAGGAGTGACAAGAGATGGCAAAATCTTTTACTTTCATGAACTCAAAGAACTTGCTTCATTTAAAAATCTTTTGAGCCATTTTGGCAAAAAACTTGAAGATCCGCTTGGGAAAAAAGGTTTAGGACTTCACGATCAGCAGGGTTTCGAGCTTGATCTTCCCCGCAAAACCTTTGATAACGGCGTTCTTGAAATCACCTGGACGGGCTTTCTCAATGGCCAGGAAAAAGGAAAGAGTTCCACACCTGGCAAACCGCGTCTTATGGTCCAGCGGCAAAATTCTGCAGGTCACTGGCAGACTGTCGATCACATTTACCCCCGTGATGAAAAGACAAAATCATACGTTATCCTCGACCCAAAAGGAGACGACTGGGATGCTGATCAAAAAATTCGCCTCGTGGCAACAAATTGTCTCCCCCAAAAATTTCATCAGATCTTTTCTGTCAAATGCGGGTCTCTATCAGAGTGGGACCCGGAAATTCTCACATTTCCCTTAGAACTTGCCCGGAAAACAGAGATAAAAAACCTTCAGAAAAACCTGATTCAGGCAGATGGTACCTATGTGCGACTCAAACCATCTGAGGAAATTTTACTGCAATTTAATGGTGAGAAAGCCAGGACAGATATAGCATATGATTTTTTCTTTATTTCTGAAGGATTTTATATACCTGCACCACATATTAGTTTTGCCGCCATGGAGCAGGAGGATTTATAATTGTACTCTTGGATTATTTATAATAACCTTTTGAAATTGAATACGATTTTTATTTCAATTTCTGCTAAAGTAGAGACATACAATTTTTTATATTTTCAATTAATTCTTTAAATAACGGACAAAAAAATGATGAGAGCACTGCTTACTTTCTGCATTACCGGATTATTGATTGCTGGCTGCGTTTTACCCGCAAGTGTAAAACTTGGAGACCAGGCCCTTCTGGAGCAAGATTATATCAAGGCTGTTCAGCACTATGAAAAAGCCTTGGGTGAAACCCAGGATAGCCAATCCTTAAAACAGATAGAAGAAAAGCTGGCATCTACCAAGGTGCTTCTTGTTGATATTTATCTGGAAAAAGCAAAGAATGCTCAAGCCCAAAAACAAAATGGTGCTGGCACTGCTCTCAACCATGCCCTTGGAATACTCGGTGAAGTAGCCCAGTGGGATGATGCTGAAGGCCGGATTGCAAAGCAGATTGCTACCTATTCAAGTGAAAAAAAAGTACTTGATACTGAAATTGCCCTGATTAAAGAGAAAAGTAACAAGTTCATTGGCTTGTTTCAGTTAGATAAAGCCTCACAAGAAATAGAAAAAGGTCTGGCAATGGATACGGCCAATAAAAGTTTGCTTGCAAGTAAGCAGAACCTAAACCAGATGATTGCAAGTCATGCACTTCTTGGAGATATGATCAATAAAGATGACCTCCAGGGAACTATCGACACCTTCACCCAACTCTCAGAGCTTTCACCGGTTCCCCTTAGTTTAAATAACTTCCCCCAGCGTGACGATGTGGTCAAACTCATCAAACGCGAGTCACAAAAATATCAGACCCAGGATAAGTGGTGGACAGCCTATAGCTTCCTCACCCAATGGGACATTCCACAACTGCAAAGTTACGTAAAGCAGGTTCAGAAAAATGGAGCCAACCATTATTATCAAGCTGCCCGTCAGGCTATGAGTTCAGGTAACAGTCATAAAGGATTTCTTCTTATAGAAAGAGCTCTGATCCTCAACAACCGTAATCTGAACATTTTCAACCTGAATCGTGAACTTGGGGATCTGGTCAACAGAAGTATGCAATCAAATATAGCCATTGCCAGCTTTGATTCTCCAAGTAATGATCGTGATGCAGGGAAACAGTTTTCAGATTCCCTCATAAGCTATCTCTATGAAGTTCTACCCTATGGAATCAATATTCTTGAACGCGACAAGATTGACTATGTACTTAAAGAAAAAACAGATGGCGAAAAAGAGCTTGCCCAGATTCTCGGGGTAGACCTTATGGTCACGGGAACGGTTTCTCTTTTCAAAGTTGATAAAGTTGTTGACGAACGCGCTGCAACGGTAAAGGTTAAATCAGGAGAGCAGGTAGTCCAAAACCCTGAGTTTAATCAAATGTTACAGGTATATGGACCAAACCCCACCATGTGGCCAAAAGATCTTCCCCCCAGAACAATAACAAAAGAAGTTTTTCAACTGGTTAAGTATAATAAAGGACAGGCTGAACTGAAGGGATTTTCCAAGGTCAGTGTGCGCATATTTGATACCCATAAGGGGGCCATTGCCTTTGTCAAAGATTATGACGCCAATGTAAAGTACGCCAGTGAGTTCCAAGATGAATTGGCCGAAGCAAATATTGAATATATTCCGATGAAACTGCCTACTGACACCGAAGCAAAGGAAGAAATGCGCAAGGAGATTGTTCAACAGATCGGGACAATTGTCCAATCGTCCTTTGAAAACAGAGAAGCGCGTTTTCTCAACCAGGCACGATTTTACCTTGAACGAAAACAAAATGAACTGGCTTACAAACCTCTGGCAGAAGGTTACCTCTACTGTATGAAAGAAGGTATCAAGCCAGATAACCCATCTTTTAAGGAAATCAACAGAATAGTTGCTACTATTCTTGATTAAATAAGCTCACAGGGACACCATGTTAAAAATCATCGTTTCAGGGATTGTAACACTTTTGATGCTGACAGGCTGCCAGCCGACTGGACCTGCCGTTCCTCTTGGTGTGGTTGAAAGCCCGATTCAACATACAAACCGGATTGTGATTCTTAACCGCAATGTTCGTAACACACTTTTCCTGGTGAATGCTGTGCATCAGCGTTTACCAGGTGGTCAACTTTTTGTTCGGGCCAACTTCCAGAATCGCTTCCACCAGGATGATGTCTGGGCCGATGTAAAATTTGAATTTCAGGACCAGCACAACATGGTAATCGATGAAACAGAATGGCTGCCAACCCTATTTCCTGCAGGTGAAGTTACCATGGTACAAGGCTCAAGTATTAGTGGCAGCGCAAACAAACATGTACTTCTGTTGAAAAACTTAAGGACTGCTACCGGTGGCCGTATAAGGGGCCCTGGAGCTGCAATATATGTTGTAAAGTAAAACATATTTCTTTTGGCTGACTGATGATATTTTTCATACATACCAGGGTATAATTCATGAAAAACAGACACTCCGTTGCCACCATAGTGCTGCTCCTGATAGTTGTTGTCACTCTTGGAGCCTGCAGTGGTCCCAGAACCAGGGTAACGGATACCCCCGTAACCACGGAGCAATACCAGGATGTTCAGTTCCAGGGCCAGGTACCAGTTACGGTCCAGCAACAGCTGGACCAGCGTTATCCCCCCGGCTATTGGGATCAATCAAACACCCAGATCCCTGTTGGTCAGCGCAAACGAATTGCAGTCAAAACCTTTAGTTCTCGACCTCCACAGCCAGATTTGGGTAATTCAGTGAGTGAAATTTTTGCCTCAACATTTACCCGCTCGCAAAGTTTTATAGTGGTTGAAAGAGAACAACTCGATCAGATGATCACTGAGATCGAAATAAATCAAAGCGGCTTGATGAACTCAACAGATGCTCCAGAAACTGGCAATATGGATTCTGCCCAGATTGTCATTACTGGTGATATCATCCAGGTAGGAAATGACAACAGAATAGAAGCACGTGCCATCGACATGCAAAGTGGGCGAGTACTCCTTTCTGAGAGAATTAATCCACAGGGCGTTACCATTCAGGCAGCTGAAACCTTAGCCCGAAGATTGATAAGACGGCTTGAACAGATTGTTTATTAAAGAAATAATGTGATTACAGCGAAAGCTCAGTTAACACCGGGAGACAGATTAAATTTTTCCTAAACTTAAGGGGACCGAATTTTTTTCGCGTATTATCAGCGAAAATTATTCTGTCTCCCGAATAACAACAGAAAAATAAAATCGGTCCCCTCTCTATTAGTTTCTAACTGAGCTTTAATGGTAATCACAAAACATAATCACAGTACAGCCTTGTTTTTTTACAGTGTAAAATCAGGGTTGTATAAAACTTAACAACAGACAGAAAATGGTCACAGGAAAAATGCGGTATCAAAACACAGGTTTTTCAATAAGCGTTTTATTCTCTTTACTCATCCTGCTTGGCTTGACTTCTGGATGCGCTGTACAACAACCAGTAGCCCAGGTCACCAACAGACGACCCGTTACAGCCCAACTGCCAAATGCTATTCTTAATCAGATTACAGTGGAAGACCTCAGGGTGACAGCCGACCTTATGGCAAGAGATCTCATGATGCAGTCATTTCTGTATGCAAAGTCAACACCTCCCATTGTTGCCGTAAAGCCAATCGAAAACAAATCAAACTTAACCATTGACCCTGATATTTTCCAAAAAACTATACGGGTTAAACTGATGGAACGCTCAGGTGGTCGGATACTTTTCAGAGATGAAGCCAGCCACCAGCATACTATCGACGAACGCTTAAAACAGCAGGGTAAAGTGAATGTCTCCTCCACTACCACCAGACGAAGGACCACCAACCCATTTCAGCTTGGCCAACCAATGCAGGTCCAACAGCAGAGCCAGACAGATACAACCATGACTGAGGAAGGAGAAGTTGCAAAACGTGTGGCAGATATTGACTATTTTCTGACAGGCCTCGTCTACTCAAGTACTGAAGTAGCACAAACTGGTGCCAATACAGGAATGCGTTATTTTCAATTTCAATTCCGCCTGACAAATTCTCAGACAAACATCATTATGTGGGAAAAAGAATATACAGTCAAACGTCAGGCTAATTTTCAATAAACAGCTGGTCTTTGACTGGCAAACTATATCTCAAAAGGAGGGATACGATGATAAAGCGAACAATCCTAATGCTGCTGCTTGCTGCGACTTCGTTCAGCATTGCTGGTTGCTATGTCTACTCAACAGAAGAACCACCGACTCCAGTAGTTATTTTCCCAAACAGAGGTGATGTCGTTGTGCCATCAGGTCAACAGCCAGCAACTCCGCAGACACCACCGGCACCATCAGGAGCTCCTACAGGTCAAGTTGGTCCACCACGCTAACAAGATGTGCAGTAATTTTATGAAAAGTTTACTGACATTTTTCTTCGTAGCCTTTTTGACTCTGTGCTTATTATATGATCAAAAAACCGTTGAGGCTGGCGAAATAGCTGTGAGAGGTGTTGGTTATCCGCCTGTCCGCGCTGTTAATAAAACCCAGGCCCTGCTCATGGCTAAGAGAGCTGCAGTACTTGATGCCTATGCAAATGCACTTCAAAGAAATGCAGCCTATTCGCAGAATAAGCCTGGACAAGATGATACTGCATTTTATCATCAGATAGCCGGATTTCTTAAAGGCATGGTAATCGCCAAGGAGGAATATCTCTCTGATGGCTCAGTACTTGTGGAACTGCGTGGGGCCATAGATATCTCTGACAAACAGGCCGTAACACCAGCCACTATTGATGAAAAATCCAATACTGCCCCCCAAAGCGGTCCACTTGCGCCACAGCCTGTAACACTCATGGAATGGAGTGAAATAATTGAAAAGATGGTTCTATTTTCAAGCAAGCAAAAAGAAGTGGAGGATGTCCAATGAGTCTCTCCAAAAATAGCTGGAGAATTTTGCCACTCTGTCTCCTGCCCATACTGTTAACATTTTTCCTTTGCACTAGCGCATCTGGGCAGCTCAATCCCAGGATGAAACTTTTGGCAAAAAGAGCTGCTAAAGTCGATGCGCTGCGTAACTTGACAGAGAATATTTACGGATTGCGGCTGGATACAGGAACAACTGTTCGTAATTTTGTAGTTGCATCCGATATCATGCGCACCCGTCTTTCGGTTGAAATACAAGGCGCTCAGGAAATAGATTATATTGCACATGATGATGGAATGGCTGAAGTAACTGTTGAAATTACCTTGGGCTCCATAGAAACCATCCTTGGTAGACGTCTGCAATATGATTTTGAAGTTGTTGAGGCAGTGGGATACGGAACTCCTCCAGGCATGGCGACTTCAAATTATAATTCTGATCAGGCATCCTCTTCTGCTGTTAGAGCCATTGGCTACGGGCTACCGCCAAACGAGCAAGGCCTGACCGCTCCTGAACGTGATTTGCTTGGTATGCGTGCTGCAAAAAATGATGCTTTAAGAAATCTTGCTGAAAAAATAGATCGTATTCAGGTAACAGCCAACTCAACGGTACAAGAGTATGCAATAAGCAGTGATCAAGTCAGGACAAGAATACGAACAGTTCTCAACAATGCCAGAGTTCTTTCTGAGAAAAAACTGGCTGATGGCAGATACCAGGTTGAACTGGAAACAAATACAGAATTTTTAAATGATATTGCCGGAAGGCCCTAACGTAAAGGAGGAAGTAATGAATAAGAAAATACTGTTTAGCGTGTTACTGGTAGCGGTTCTTTCACTGTCCGGTTGCTATATTATACCCGTTGAAGAAAGAAAAGCACCACAGCCAGCCAACCCCGTAGTTGCCTGGCAACCTGTTACAATCAGAGCCATAGGACATGGTGCTCCTCCAGCACGCTCTGTAAATGCAGCACAAGCGAGAATCATGACCGAACGTGCTGCCAAAATGGATGCTTACCGTAATCTTTTGGAACAGGCATATGGAGTCAACATCTCCTCTCGCTCTTACGTGCGAGATTTCATCTTGAAAAATGATTCCGTAAAAGCACGAGTTGATGCCTATGTTCGTGGTGCAAAAGTTGTGCACACTATTTTTCATGATGATGGCGGGGTTGAAGTGGAAATGGAAGTAACCCTGCGTCAGGACTTCAGACATATCTTTAATTAATACAAAGATTAGAATAAAGGTCATCAAGTGTCTCGATTACATCTTACCAGTCCGATAACGTATATTTTTCTGCTCCTGGCATTTTGCCTACCAGCAAATGGTGCAGATAAATTTGTTGCGGTCGAGGGTGTTGCAGCTGTCATCGGCGGCAATGCGGCTGCGGCAAGAGACAAGGCACTTGATGACGCCCTGCGTAGAGCTGTTGAACAGGCAGTTGGAACCTTTATTTCCACTGATTCCATGACTGAGCGGTACAGGATTATCCATGACAAAATACTGGTTCAGTCTGCAGGCTATGTCAAAAACTACAGAATTCTGACAGAAAAGCAGCAGGATAACTTATATCGAATTAAAATCCATGCCGAAGTTGGAAACACAGCTTTACGCAATGATTTGCAGGCTCTTGGCTTGTTGCAAGTTCTTGCTGAAAAGCCCAAGGTCATGGTTATTATGGAAGAGAAAGTTGCCGGTATGTTTGGTACCAATGCCTGGGAAGCCATTGGTCAGGCTGAATCAACCCTAATAGAAGAGTTACTCGCAAATGGTTTCACTGTTGTTGATGCTCAGACTGTCAAGGCAAACATACCCAGGGACCGTGCCCTGCGAATGCTCAGCGGTGACAATCAGGCAGCGGCAGCTGCTGGCCTGCAGGCAGGTGCTCAGTTGGTTCTGGTGGGCAAAGCCATGTCAAAGAATGCTGGTGGCAGAGTTATGGGTTCTTCCCTGCAATCCTTACAGGCAGTTGTTCAGGCCCGGGCAATCCGTGCCGATGACGCCTTTGTAATTGCTTCAAGATCAGCACGTGCAGCCCATGCTCATGTCGATGAAATGCAGGGTGGTACCATTGCCATTGAAAAAGCAAGCAAAAACCTGGCAAATAACCTGATCCAGGATGTGCAGCAAAACTGGCGTGGAGAAACCTACGGCAGGTCAAGACAGGTTACCATTGCCCTTACAGGACTTGTTTCCTATCGCCACTTGATGGCTGTCATGGATTTTTTGAAAAAAGAAATGCAGGGTGTCAAGGAGGTCCATCAAAGAAGTTTTATCATAGGCAGTGCTGAACTCATGGTTGATTACACTGGAAAAGCCAACCATATTGCTCAGGAATTATCTCTGCGCAAATTCACCGGTTTTCGCCTTGAGCCACTTACAGTCACTCCAAATCGTCTTG
Source organism: uncultured Desulfobulbaceae bacterium (assembly GCA_947260045.1). Taxonomy (GTDB): domain Bacteria; phylum Desulfobacterota; class Desulfobulbia; order Desulfobulbales; family Desulfobulbaceae; genus CAMYOP01. The sequence goes on along the minus strand of CAMYOP010000033.1, from coordinate 2,252 downwards.
ACGTAAAAGCTGTACTGGAAAAACCTAGAAACCACTAAGGTACAACAAAACACAAAGCTTTCAAAACAGATAGACTGCTCTTTGCCAATTTTTCACCACGGACATATTGATTTTTTCAATAGTGAAAAATGTCCTGTAAGCTTCCTTCAGTGTTGTTCCCTTCTGTAATTATATATCTTTTCCTTCTTATTTTTCTGTAGCCACTACCCGGATTTGAGGCGCTGGCAAATACACTCCCCTGGACTCAAAAATGAATTCATACTCCTTAGAACTGTTGAGTTTTTCTGCATCAAAATCCAGGGTTACAGATTCCTGAGGCTGCAAGTTCAAAGTCTCTCCATCTGCCTGGAGTACCTGGTTTATAGAGCTTCCTTCCGGTCCTTTTGTAGAGATAAGTGGCAATACAACAGCTTCAACACCTTCTCCTATACGTGTTGACCAAGCTATTTGATCTATCCTGTGGAATTTGAAGGGAAGGCAACTTACAGCCACCAGGCGAATGGTGTTATCCTTGTCCCAACCAGTTTCTTTAGCGTCCAAAAGAAGTAAGGCCTGCTCTGTTTCGTCCCTTGGATAAATCCAGTCAACAGTTATCCATTCACCTGCAGGATTCTTCCGTTGTAATTGCAGTTGAGGCCGACCTCTTGCTGCACTGTGACCAGCGGGAGAACCATCCTGAAAACCTTGCCAGGTAACAGCAAGAACACCATTTTCAAATGCTGCGGGTGGTAAAGACAGCTCAATCCAGTCCTGATCATAGAGTGCTGCCGAGGGATTACTCCCTGCAGGGCTTTTTTCACTGCCTGTCCATGCATTTATGATGTGCTGCTTTTTAAAATAAAACAAGTCTCCCTGTCTTGAAACACCGACACCCTGGTTAATCTTCCGAGGTACAGCATGGAGTCGTACCATGTCAGTAAAAGAATATTCTGCCTGCCTCTCGGCAATCTGGAGACGGATGGTATTATTCTCTGTTTTTACAGGTTGATTTTGCAGCTGGTAATAATCATGATAGGCTTTTTCCTGCCAGATTTCTGTTGGCAGATTATTTAAGGGGAGTTCATAGAGGCCAAGCCCAGACCAGGCTGTTTGATCAAGACCCAATGATTTTGCCAGCTCAGGTGCACTGAGGCGCGCAGTTGAATAAATATCATTTTCCTTCTCAAAACCGCTGCCTGTCCATACATACAAATAGGGACATGAACCTTTGAGTACTATTTTTACAGATTTACCAGATGGAGCTTTCAGTTGGGCGCTGGTCATACCGTAATCCCAGCCCTTTACCGAAACAACATAATCACCAGCTGGAATTTCTGGGAAGCTGAACTGACCACCACCAGAGCTTACAGCTGTCTTGGTAACAGGACCTACTAAGGTAACAGTTTCGCCTGATATTTTTTCCGGGTATCCTTTAACAGCAACAAGCTGCCCATCAACAATCTTACACATACCAGGGGATGCGCTGCCCACTTCAGTCACTTCAATGCCCGGACCTTTAGCAGGGTCCTTGCCACCTGGATCACTCCCTGGCTTCCCTCCAGACTTTCCACCAGGTTTTTCTGGTGGTTTTCCAGGATCACCGCCAATAGTCGGTTCATTATATTCCCCAGGTTGATTGGTGGTTTGCTCGCCACCACCGACATTTCCGGTCCCATCGCCAGGTTCTCCGCCACCAGGACGTTCGCCCTGAAATGTTGTGATTTCACCTTCAGCTTCTGTAGGATCATCTGGCGGATCCACTCCTGATCCAGGATCATCTGTTGGATCATAGCCATCGCCTTTTTCCGGATCATCCTCGCCGGATTCTGGATCTGAATCGTCGTCATCAGCTTTTACAGTGATTGTTGCCGAATCACTCGCTCCCTGATAGGAGGCGGAAATCTCAAAGGAACCTTCGGACTCTCCAGTGAAACCAGGTCCGCTTGTCCAGCTGGCTGCTCCAGTTAAGTCAATGTATTGATCAGGCTGGTCACTGTACTCGCCAATGGCCTGGCAAGTTGAGGATTCGCCAACTTTAATTTCAGAAGGAGTGCAAAAAACTCCAAACCTTGTCAACACTGGCCCGGTTGGCTCCTCTGGTTCGTCATCTGGTGGTGGAACAGGGGGATCATCCCCATCAGGTGGAGGATCATCATCACCGTCATCCGGAGGGTCATCCCCGCCAGGAGTCGTTGTCGGTTGATTATTTGGAGTTTGGCCATATGAATCACAAGCATATTCATCCTGAAAGTATCTACTTAAACGACTCATCA
>CAMYOP010000032.1 GCA_947260045.1 uncultured Desulfobulbaceae bacterium | reverse complement strand
ATTTTACCATCACCAATCTTTCCTGTTTTTGCTGCCTCGACAATTGTTTCTATCACTTTATCCACCTGGTCGGCAGCAACTATAATATCGAGCTTAATTTTTGGCAGAAAATCTATGATGTATTCTGCTCCTCTATAAATCTCAGTATGCCCCTTCTGACGACCATAGCCTTTCACTTCCGACATGGTCATTCCTTTAATACCAATGCCGTTCAAGGCTTCTTTGACGTCATCGAGTTTAAAGGGTTTAATTATGGCTTCAATTTTTTTCATCACTATTCCCTATGAGTAAAAATTTTCCAAGCCGTATTCCTGCTGTACAAAAAAACGGCAATTGGTTTCCAGATTGTTTCATTTAGCAGACAATCCGGTACACACTTTAGTTATATGCAGTTTCTGAATGCTCAGTATAATCCAAGCCCTGTGCTTCACTTTCTTCACTCACCCGTAGACCAAGTGTTGAATCAATAATTTTTAAAAGTATCCAGCTGACAATAAAGGCGTATACAGATACGACCACTACTCCAAATGCCTGAAGACCAAGCTGTCCAGCATTTCCAGCCAAGAGACCATCAACACCTCCTGGATTAATTGCCTTACTGGCAAATACACCTAAAAGAAGAGTGCCGACAATTCCACCAACACCATGAATACCAACAACATCCAAACTGTCGTCAAAACCAAATCTTGATTTAGCACTCACTGCACTATAGCAGACAAAACCGGCCACAAGACCTATTAGGATAGCAGCATTTGGCCCAACAAAGCCGGCTGCCGGAGTAATTGTTGCCAATCCTGAAATAGCACCAGACGCTGCACCAAGGGTGGTCGGTTTATCGACTTTGATCCATTCTATGGCACACCACATAGCCATACCCGACATGCCAGCCAAGTGAGTTGCTACAAATGCAGTGGCTGCAACACCATCAGCGGCCAGTGCACTTCCACCATTAAAACCGAACCAACCAAACCACAATAGTCCCGTACCAAGGAGGGTCATGGGAAGATTATGGGGGACAAAATTTTCCCTCCCAAATCCTCTGCGGGGACCAATTACCATGACAGCGGCCAGTGCAGCAGCACCACAAGTAGCATGAACGACTAAGCCTCCAGCAAAATCCATAACACCCTTTGCCCCAAGCCAACCACCACCCCATATCCAGTGACAGACTGGGTTATAGACCAATATAGCCCAAAGCAGGCTGAAGATTGCAAACGGTGCAAAACGAACTCTTTCAGCAAAAGCACCAGTTATCAGAGCAGGAGTAATAATAGCAAACATACACTGATATATCATAAATACAGTCTGTGGAATCGTGCTTGCATAATCCGGGCTGGGCTCATTGCTTACTCCCTTGAGGGCAAACCATGAGAGATCTCCGGTTAAACCACCAACGTCAGGGCCAAACGACATGGAGTAGCCTATATACACCCACTCAATTGAAATAATTGAGATCATCACAAAGCTTTGCATGATTGTGCCAAGCACATTTTTATCACGCACCATCCCTGCATAAAACAAAGCTAGCCCCGGGGTCATCAATAACACAAGCCCAGCTGCCGCTAAAATGAATGCTGTATCAGCTCCATTAATCATTTTTCCCTCTCACCCGTTTAAGTAAAATTACATTTTTGTATAAAATTTTACATAAGTGTAACAATTAGGGAAAAACTTTTCAATAGCAAATTAGCTCGTTCCTAGAGAGTGTAGCCAACCTCTTTATGATCAGCAACATCGAGTCCCTGCACTTCATCATCCTGCTCAGCACGCAGACCCACAAGAAGATCGACCACCTTTAAGATAAGGAAGGAAACTACCAGAGAATAGGCTATTGTCGCACCTGCACCAACGGCCTGGATACCAAACTGTGCCGGGTTTCCAAAAAACAAGCCATTGGCCCCGTCCGGATTCATTGCCGTTGAGGCAAAAAGGCCTGTCGCCAAAGCCCCCCACAGCCCACCAACACCATGAACAGCAACCACATCCAGAGCATCATCGTAGCCAACACGAGACTTGACCAGCACCATCAGGTAACAGATAACACCTGCAACCAAGCCAATAATTATTGCAGACAAGGGGCTCACAAATCCAGCACCAGGTGTAATTGCAACCAGACCTGCAACAGCACCTGAAGCAGCACCCAGCGTGGTGGGCTTTCCTTGAAGTTTCCACTCAGCCAGCACCCATGAAATAGCACCCGCCCCTGTAGCAACTTGTGTCGTAAACAGTGCAAGGACAGCTATGGGACCCGCAGAGAGAGCACTCCCAGCGTTAAACCCGAACCACCCAAACCAAAGCACACCAGCTCCAAGGATGGTCATTGGTAAATTATGAGGATGCATGGACTCGCGCCCCCATCCCTTCCTCTTGCCAAGAACAATTGCAGCAACCAATGCTGCCGCAGCAGAGTTTATATGAATAACTGTACCGCCAGCAAAATCGAGCGCTCCCATTTCACCTATCCAACCACCACCCCAAACCCAATGACACACAGGAAAATAGACCAAGGTTGACCATAAAACAGTAAACGCCAAAAAAGCGGTAAATTTCATGCGCTCAGCGTAAGCACCCGTAATAAGTGCAGGAGTTATGATTGCAAACATGAGCTGAAAGGCACAAAAAAGAAGATCAGGAATCGTGTCGGAATAAGGACCAATACCAGTTGTTACATTGTTCAGCCCAACATATTTCAGATTACCGATGAGCCCGCCAACATCAGGCCCAAAAGAGAGTGAGTACCCGTAAGCCACCCATATAATTGAAACAATACCCAAACAGAAAAAGCTCTGCATAGTTGTTGACAAAACATTTTTTGACCTGACAAGCCCTCCATAAAATAGAGCAAGCCCTGGAGTCATAAGCATGACCATGGCTGTGGCCACCAACATAAAAGCAGTATCACCCGAATTCATCATCTTTCCTCGTAATCCTATTATTTAATAAATGATCAACTTGACAAATAGCACATGCCTTACGACAGGCAACATTCACATTCCTCATTTCAATCCCCGTGCCACTAGGAAAAAAAAACGATAAATGCTTGTTTTGTTGATTAATAATAAAAAGAACGGACAATACCCCCCCCAGGAAAATATTACATTTTTGTCAAAAATATGGAATTTTGTTACGCTATTGTCTGGGTTAATACACAGGAAAACAAACATGTATTATCCACCTGGCAAGGGGTACTGTTTTGAAAAATGGAGTTTTATGATAAATTATTTAAAAACGTTTCTGTAACTGGTTTGACAAACCCAATAAAAGGCTGTAACCTTTTTAATATACTGGACTAGACAGTTCCCCTGAAACAACAATGTCTCCCAGTAACTTTTCCTATTTTCAACAGGCTGAAGAATGACGGAACGCAGACTAGCTCGAAGACAAGAAACAGTTGACCTTTTAGATTATTTCATCCTTGGTGATGATGGTGAAAAGGTAGAGTACTCCATGGGGAGAACCTTGAATATCTCCGAGGGTGGAATTTTGCTTGAAACCCCCAAAAGCCTTCAGCTTGGCCAGATGATAATAATAACGCTGGACTTGGGAGACTCCCTGATTGAAATTAAAGGTATAGTTGCCCATGCAGTTATATCGGCGGGAAGATATCAGGCCGGAGTAAAATTTGCCGACCTGGATAAAGAGTCAACAGAAATCATTCAGGAATACGTTGAGGCTTTTGACCGAAGAAACCCCAAAGGAATCGAAAAAGCTTCTCTTTAAAGTTTACTTTTTGGCTTTTTTATTTATCTAAGGATAGTTACTCCAGATCTGACTCACTGACTCTCAACCCTCTCGCCCATAGTCATCGTCAAAGCGTACAATATCGTCTTCTCCAAGATAACTTCCGATCTGCACTTCAATAAGTTCCAGCGGTATCACCCCAGGATTCTCCAAACGATGACTGGTTCCCGAGCAGATATACGTGGACTCATCCTCGTGAAGGAGAAATGTTTCATCTCCCTTCGTAATCTTTGCGACTCCAGAAACGACTATCCAATGCTCATGACGATGATGATGCATCTGCAGCGACAGCTTCGCCTCCGGATTTACAGTTATTCTTTTGATCTGAAACCTCTCCTGCGACTCAAGTACAGTATAACTTCCCCATGGCCTGTAGACTGTCTTGTGTACTTGAAATTCCCCTCTTCCCTGCTGCTTTAGTTTTTTTACAATTTTCTTCACATCCTGTGAGCGGGAGATCGGAGCTACCAGAACAGCATCAGCGGTTTCCACAACCATGGTGTCTTTCAGGCCTACAGCCGCCACCAAGGTATCGCCGGATTGAATAAGAGAATTTTCAACATCCTCTAAGATCACATCGCCACTTGTAACATTGCCAGCATTATCTTTTTTAGCAACCTCCCATAATGCCTGCCAGGAACCTATATCACTCCAGCCTATATCAGCCTCCACAACTTTTGCCTGGTCGGTTTTTTCCATAAGGGCATAATCTATTGAGTCAGATGGACACCTTGAAAGGGCGTCTTTATCAAAACGAAAAAAAACATCATCTTCGCTCCCATGGTCCACCGAATCTTTCATACAGCTGACAATTTGCGGAGCGTATTTCTCAAGCTCAGACAATAATAAAGGCAAAGGAAAGGCAAACATGCCGCTATTCCAAAAATATGTACCGCTTAAAACATACTTGGTCGCGGTTTCAAAATCGGGTTTTTCGACAAAAGATGAGACCGAATTGCCATCTCCGCGCGCTATATAGCCATAGCCAGTCTCTGGCCTGTCGGGGACAATACCAAAAGTGACAAGACCCCCGTCCTCAGCAAGTGCCTTAGCTTTTTCAACCGCCTCAACAAATGCTGCCTGTTTATTAATCAGGTGATCTGCAGGCAAGACCAGCAAAACCACGTCCTCCTCAAATTTGTTCGAGGCATATAATGCCGCTCCGCAAATTGCAGGAGCGGTGTTTCGTCCAATTGGCTCCAAGAGGAGGTGGTAGGAGGAAAAAAGACCCAGCTCCTCCACCTGTTTTTTGGTAAGGAAACGATGTTCCTCTCCTACAAGCAATATAGGATCCAGTACACCTGGCAGCTCACGTACCCGAGTAAGTGTCGTCTGAAGAAGAGAGCGGTCTCCTGATCCCGTAAGACTGATCAACTGCTTTGGATAGAGTTCACGAGAGAGTGGCCATAGTCTGGAGCCAGTTCCACCAGCTAAAACAACAGGTAATATCTTCAAGCTACACCTCAGGTAAAATTCAGTAGTTCATCAATACTATTTTTAATTTTGTTGTTTCCAATCTTTAAAATGATCATAATACCATAGAGAATTGGCAACCACAGCCACCATCATTTTCCACCAATACTGCTTTTGCCGCACGGACTAACTCAAATTTCTGAGAAGACCAGCCTAACGAATCAAGGCTAACAATTCATCTGTTTTCTTTTGCAAAAGTGTCGCATCACCTCTGGTTTCGACATTGAGTCTGATAACAGGCTCGGTGTTTGACATTCGCAAATTGAAACGGTAGGCGGGAAAGGAAATGCTTACCCCGTCAGTAAAATCAATGTCTCCATCCTGGTATTTGTCTTCAACTTTTTTGAGTACCTGCTCGGGATCATTCACGAGGGAATTAATTTCTCCACTGACCGGATACTTAGCCATGTATTCGTTCACCATTCCTGATAGCCCTATACCAGATTCGCTGATCAATTGAGCTACCAGCAACCAGGGGATCATGCCGGAGTCACAGTAGCCAAAATCGCGAAAATAATGGTGGGCAGACATTTCTCCCCCATAAACCGCATCACACTCTCGCATTTTTTCCTTGATAAAAGCATGACCAGTCCGGGTCATCACAGGCACTCCCCCCATTTTTTGCACTATTTCCCTGGTGCTCCAAACAAGACGGGGATCATGCAAAATAGTGGACCCGGGAGCTAGCTTCAACATTGCTCTGGCCAACAAGCCAACTATATAATAGCCCTCTATGAAGCGACCCTTTTCATCATAGAGGAAGCAACGGTCAAAATCACCATCCCAGGCAATCCCCATATCAGCATTGTGGGTGCGGACTGCATTTGCTGTGTCTTCTCTATTTTCAGGAAGCAGAGGGTTTGGAACACCATTTGGAAATGTGCCATCAGGCCTGTGATGCATTTTAATAAATTGAAACGGGAGGAACTCTTCCAATTGATCAATAACCGGGCCAGCGCAGCCATTCCCGGCATTGACGACAAGCTTCAAGGGCTTCATCTTTTCAGAATCAATATATGTCAACAGGTGATCGATATAGGAAATTTTCTCGAAACGATCCACCACCTGACCCTTTCGCTCAACCTTGACCTTCCTAATAGCACTTCTCCAGCCACCATCTGCCACCTTTTGTTTTATCGCCTGCAGGCCCGAGTCGCTACTCACTGGTCTGGAACCTCTCTGCACCAGCTTCATCCCGTTGTAATCTGCAGGATTATGACTTGCAGTCACCATTATACCGCCATCAACCCCCTCACTCCTACTGCTAAAGACTGCATGATATACCTCCTCGGTTCCACACAATCCTAGATGGACGATATCTACTCCATAATCAACAAGAGCACCTATGACGGCACGTGCCATACCGGAACTGGAAAGACGCATATCCTGGCCCACGACAATCTTTTTCATATCAAATTGTTCTGCCAGGGCAAGGCCGATCAAGCTTGCAAGTTCGTTATCAAGTTCATCAGGGATGCGGCCACGAATATCATATGGGGTAAAGCAATGGAGTGAGTGAGTCATCTGGTACCTCAAAAAATATTAAAACTTATTTTGAAAGACAGCTCCGATTAAGGTATAAAGTAAGATTTTCTATTCACGTGGGCACTTTTCATAGTGTCACTGTTTTATAGGAAAACATCCACGCTTAGAAGCGGCACATACGCCGAATCACGCTGCCTGACAGCTCATGACACTATCACAGACAAGAGTTAACAGGCAAGTATTTAGTTATCTGTTCTTTAAGGAGATTTCATGAAGGGTATTTTACTGGCAGGGGGGTCCGGCACACGACTCTATCCTCTCACCAGAGTGATCAGTAAACAGCTGATTCCTGTTTATGACAAACCAATGATTTACTACCCTTTATCTGTGCTTATGCTTGCTGGCATAAAGGATATCCTTATAATCTCAACCCCCTATGATTTACCAAGATTTTCCGAGCTGTTTGGAAACGGTTCCGACCTTGGCATAAAAATCACCTACGCTGAGCAGCCAAAACCAGAAGGTCTTGCCCAAGCCTTTATCATAGGGAAAGAGTTTATAGGTGACGATCCTGTCTGCCTGGTACTTGGTGACAATATCTTTTTCGGCCATGGTTTTGCCGAAATCGTCCAGCGCTGCAGTGCACTCAAGGAAGGTGGGACTATTTTTGGATACCTTGTCAAAGATCCAGAGCGTTACGGAGTTGTAGAGTTTGACAAAGACAACCGGGTCATCGATATAGAGGAAAAACCTGAAAAACCAAAATCCCGCTACGCAGTTCCTGGTCTTTATTTTTATGACAACAGCGTGGTCTCTATTGCCGAATCCATCAAACCCTCTGAGCGGGGTGAGCTTGAGATTACCGATATCAACAACCACTATCTGCAACAAAACCGTCTTACGGTAGAGCTGCTTGGTCGTGGCTTTTGCTGGCTGGACACTGGCACCCATGAGTCTCTCCAACAAGCCTCAAGTTATGTCCAGGCTGTACAGGAGCGCCAAGGCCTTAAAATTGCCTGCCTGGAAGAGATTGCCTATCACCTTGGCTATATTGACAAAAACCAAGTTAAAAGACTTGCAAACAGTATGCTAAAAAATCAGTATGGCCAATATCTTATTGACCTGCTCGACCACGATGAAGAAAATAACCTGGCCTGACAATGAAAATAGTTATAACTGGCAGCAATGGTCAACTTGGCCAGGATTGCATACAAGTCCTAGAAAAACAGCACGAGTTGTTTCCGTTTTCCTCACAGAAACTTGACATTACCAGACAGGACCAGGTTGCAGTAAACTTAGATGCCATCAAGCCTGATGTAATAATCAACTGTGCAGCATACACTGCTGTTGATCGTTGCGAAGAAGAACAAGAACGTTGCATGAAAGTAAACGGCGAGGGACCTGGACTTCTAGCAAAACAATGTGCCACACTAAACGCAAAACTAATCCACATTTCCACGGATTATGTTTTTAACGGTGCTAAACAGATACCCGAACCCTACCTGGAGAGTGAGCCTGTCTCACCTGTCTCCCAATACGGAAAATCAAAACTTGCGGGCGAAGAAAATGTCCAAAAGGAAACAGACAATCACCTGATAATCCGGACTGCCTGGCTCTATGGCATTGAAGGCAATAATTTTCTCAAAACCATGCTCAGGCTGGCTAAGGATGATCCTAAAAGAGTCATCAAAGTGGTAAACGATCAATACGGGTCACTTACCTGGACCTACAGGTTAGCCCAGCAAATTCAACACATTCTGAGCACAGACCTGACAGGCACGATCCACGCCACCTCCGAAGGATATTCGACCTGGTACCAGGGGGCAAAATATTTTCTTGAGACCATGAATGTCCCCCACCTCATTGAACCCTGCACAAGCAAAGACTATCCAACTCCTGCCAAAAGACCTGCTAATTCTATCCTGGAAAACAGCCTCCTGAAAGAAAAAGAGCTCAATATAATGCGAACCTGGGAAGAAGATGTGGAAGAATTTGCAATGAAATATTCCGCGCGACTTCAAGGATAAGCTTGTCAGCCATGGATAAAGAACCTATTCCTCTCAAAGAGTACGCAACTTTCCAATGACCCTGCAGTCATGTTCCACAAGGATTACACCTGAACAATCTCCACTTCTCCCCAGGCACCAAGCTGCTGCCCTTTAACAATCAAGACGCCCTGGATACCGCTTATCCCCTTTGCAACATCCAAACCCCTGTTTATAGAAATAGCTTCTCCAGTCACCTCATTGCCTATTCTGGTGGCGCATGCGTCTGCAAGTGCAGTAGCTTTTGCCGTCACCACAACAGCATCGGCTGCGCCCAGGCTTAAAGAGTGGCCAACGGTTGCAGATGAACAGCATATTCCCAGCGGCATCATCGACTCATCAATTTTTAATCCTATTTTTCCGCTCAATGGACTCTTGCCGGCAAAAATAGATACATTACATGCTCTATCTCTTGCCAGGTATATATCTCCACCATTTTCTACAATCAGGTCTTTAAAGCCTTTTCGCTGTAGGCCCATGCCAACATGCTCAGCTATTGTTCCTGCAACTGCGGCCATTGGACCTACATTTGCTTCAAGTCCAGCGTGCAGCATTTTCTGAATATTTTCCCCTGCTGTGCTATCTTGCGGTAGTGGAACTAATGATTCAGCAAATTTTGGATTCTTACTAACATATTCTTCTATTTCCCGGCGAACTTGAATTACTAAAGGCAGAGCCTCATCTTCAACCTTCTCAGCAGCGAGAATATGCAGGTCAGTTTCAAGCATTTTGACATATGACGAAATCAATCCAGTTTCTTCAAATTGACGATAAAAGCGATCCCTAAAAGAATCAGCCCCTTTTATATTTCCACAAGCTCTCTTCATGACAAACAAACTATACTATGCTATGTTTTTTTGATAATTTCTGGACAATAATACGCATATGGTACATACACAACACCCCAAGAACAATATTATTATTTTTACCAGGTACCCCGTACCAGGTCAGGTGAAAACCAGACTCGCACCAACGCTGGGAGAAGAAGGTGCTGCCATTTTGCACCGTAAATTAACCGAGCACATAGTTCAACAAACCCTTCCGGTAACAAGTCAAGCAGATTACAGCCTTACTATTTACTACACAGGTGGCAGCCATGGGCAAATGACCAACTGGCTTGGTGACTCGCTACCCATGATACAACAAACTGGCAAAGGCCTTGGTGAACGCTTATTAAATAGTTTTTTGACAAGCAGAAAAAGCAGTGCAGAAAAAACCATAATAATCGGCTCAGATTGCCCTGAAATAGATACGGCCACTCTTAAAAAAGGATTTGAGTCCCTTGATAATCACGACTTGGTTATTGGTCCCACTTTTGATGGCGGATATTATCTTATTGGCCTGCATCACCTTGTTACCCTGAGTCCGCTCAAGTCACTTTTCACATCCATAGCCTGGGGCAGTGACGGTGTCTATGAACAAACAATTGCCAGGGCTAGAAATTCAGGACTCAATTACACCCTCTTGCCAATGTTGTCAGATATTGACAGACCAGAAGACCTTGAACATTTCAGTTATAATTCCCACGCTTAACGAAGAAAAACGTATTGAGGCTACTCTTTTGGCCCTACGTCAATACTCGGGCCTTGAGATTATCGTTGTCGATGGTGGTAGCATTGACAAGAGTGTCAAGTTGGCAAAAAGCCATGGCGTGCAGGTTATTTCTTCCGCCCCTGGTCGGGGGCTTCAATTAAATACAGGGGCTATAGCATCTACGGGTGAGATACTGCTCTTCCTCCACTGCGACACCTCTCTTCCTCCTGACTTTATCACTTCCATACAAAAAGCATTTAACGATCCAAAGATAATTGGAGGCGGATTTCGATTAAAGATCAAGGCAGATAATTTCGGATTTCGTCTTATTGAATGGGGCATCGAAAAACGATCTAAATTCTTTCACCTTATCTATGGTGATCAGGCAATTTTTGTGAAGCGCAATATCTTTTTCAGGGTTGGTGGATTTCCGGAGCAGCCTTTGTTGGAGGATGTTCTCTTGGTTCGCAATCTTAAGTCTTTAGGAAAATTACATCTCAGCAAGAAATATGTGAACACATCAGCCAGGCGCTGGAAACGCCTGGGCATTATCCAAACCACCCTTATCAACCAGGTAATACTTTTGGGCTACCTGCTCAAGGTAAACCCAAAGCATCTCGCCAAGCTCTATTATCGCAAGACCTGGAAAAAGGTTGAATGAACTCAAGAGTAATACCGCTTGCTCTCAAGAAGGTTTCACAAGGAATTCTTTTTTATTTCTCAGTGATAGGTTCTTTTTTAATGGCGGGCTCTTTCCGTACAAACAGTTTTCGTATTTCAGGGTCATCAATGATTATTCTTACCTGCTTAACGCCCTCTTTCAGGTAGGGTGAGCTTATGGATCTTTTCAACAGATCATTGCCCGATGATAAGGTTGCTTCCAGTGCCATGTAAACAACAGAAGCGACGAGAAAGGCCTTCACACCACCAAGAAGCAAGCCAAGAAACCTATCAAACCACCCTAAAAGGGTAATCTCCATGACCCGGCGCAGTACTTTTCCTGCCAGAATAAATAAAATAGCTGTCACCAGGAACAGAACTCCAAAACTCACAAAAAAAACGGCTCTGGGATCTTCCAGAAATTGGCTGACATAAGGCGCCATCCGTCCACTGTATTGACCAGCCAACCAATAACTGCCAACTAAAGCCAGAAAAGCAGCCAACTGTCGCATAAATCCAATCCAGACACCACGGACAGAGAAAAATAACAATACGAGGAGAACAAATACGTCAAATGAAGTTATATTATTTAAGGATATCATTTTAACAAAAACTGAAGTTTAGAGTTTCATTGCCCTTAGAAGGTTAAGTGACCTTGCAAGTTCTACCACAATCGCCGGTCATCATTGCGCAACACAATGGATGTTCAAAAGAGAACCACTCATACTCGATCCACTTTATCCGTCAATAACAATACTTCTTTCATTGCCGAAATAACATATTTTAATCTGATTACCCACAAACCTCAGCTTTAACCTTCAGAGGAAGGGGACCGATTTCGCTGAACGGTCAAGCCGTCCGGCTATTTTTCCGTTCAATTCGGGAGACAGAAAATTTTCCCTTAAATAACCCGAAAAAAATTCAGTCTCCTATGGTTTGAGGAAAAATTGAGGCAAGCGCAGACTTCGATCTGTCGCCCGTATTAGCTGAGCTTCATTGGTAATCAGGAAAAAATATGCGGATGATAAGCAGCCATATATTTCAGGCCAGAAACCACTTTTCGCCCAGACAAACTCTTAGTGTTTTCTCTTTTTTATTGACACACAATCTGTCAAGAAGTAAAAATCAGTAACTAGTCAAAATTATTACAAATTGAATGCTAAACAAAAACACTCAAGGACATGCTTCCGATTCCTGAAAATGTTGCAGCGCAATTCAATACAGTCTTACAGCGACGTGCTGTCCATGATTCACACCGCGGTCATTACAGGAAGTGGCTTCGATATTTTCTCGATTTTTGCAGAAAATATCAACCTTCCGAAACAAAATCAGAGCAGGTTCATCTATTCATCGAAAAACTGCGGTCCAAAAAACAAACCCCGCAGCAATGCTCTCAGGCCGCACATGCGATTTCTCTTTTTATCGAATCGCAGCAAGCGAAGGATTGTCCTGACGCTGGCTCTGTTGAAACAAAAATGTCCCCTCCACATGATCGTCGGGCTAACCAGCGATCAAATGGGCGTAACACCAGTGTCGCTGTTGCTCCAGACATCACTGTTCCACTGATACCGGATGCTATCATTCAAGAGCCGCATCCTTCCCATATCCCACCAAAAGAAAAACGTTTTAACAAATGGCGTTGCCTGGAAAAATCAAAATCACCTGCGTGGGATCAAGCCATCGAAAAACTTGCCGCAGAGATCAAGGTCAGACACTATTCCAGGAAAACTCTTAAAACCTATGCAGGCTGGGGACGTAAATTTCAAGGCTATCTGCAGGACAGGTCACCTGAAGAGCTTTCCTCCGTTGATGTAAAGGAATACCTCACCTACCTGGCAGTTGAGAGGCGCGTTGCCGCCTCCACCCAGAATCAGGCATTCAATGCATTGTTGTTTCTTTTTCGCCATGTCCTCAAAAAAGACTTTGGTGACCAACGCGATGTGCCCCGCGCAAAAAAGTCCAAATACATCCCAGTTGTTCTTTCCCGCCAGGAAATTGACAAAATTTTAAATCATCTTGAATATCCCTTCGACATGGTTGTCAGTTTGCTCTTCGGTTGCGGGCTTCGTCTCTTCGAGTGCATTAACCTTCGAGTACAAAATTTCAATTTTGAGGAAGGAATTTTAACTGTGCACGGCAAAGGCGACAAAGACCGGGCTGTTCCACTGCCACAATCAATAATCCCCAGGCTGAAAATTCAGTTGGAAACTGTGGGAGATCTTCATGACAAGGATCTGGCGGCAAGATATGCAGGAGTCTTTCTTATCAACTCCCTCGAAAAGAAATATCCTGGAGCTGCAAAAGAGTTCATCTGGCAGTGGTTTTTTCCGCAAAAAAAACTTACGCTGGTACCGGACAGTAAAGAACGCAGACGATACCATCTCAATGAATCGCAAGTACAAAAGGCATTAAAAAAAGCTGTAAGGCGTGCAAAACTTACCAAACGAGTTACGTCGCACACCTTTCGGCACAGTTTTGCCACGCACCTCTTACAAGCAAATTACGACATTCGCACAATCCAAAAAATGCTAGGACACGCCGATGTGAGAACAACGATGATTTACACACACTGTGTGCCGAGTAAAACCGTGAAAGAGGCAAAAAGCCCGCTTGACTTCTAGATCTTTTCAAATTGACATGAAGCAAAAGGCATGTTTTTTGCATTATGGATAACAACCCAATTATTAGTATTAACCGGACGAATTTCGTCCGGTCAACACCTTGTTAGCCTGCCAAGTGACCAACCTATAAAAGGAGAAGAGAATGCATAAAAGAACACATCACAGGGTTTTCACCGGCGTCTGGGCACTGCTCTTCGCTACGTTGCTAGTCAGCTCAGTTAACGCTCAGGAGAAGGACCCATACATGGGGGCTCCTGTAACGCTGGGCAAAGCACCCAATGGCGCGATTGCCAACCAGAAGCTTCTTGACGGTATCGAAAAGGTCGGCTGGCTCAAGCCGACAATTGAAGAGCCGGCTGAAGGGATCTGGGTCTTCGGCGGCTATGGGTTGGCGCCGATTGCCGTCATTGATACAGAGGAAGGGCTCATTGCGATCGATACTGGCGACAGCAAGCATGATGGCGAACTCCTGCTCAAGGCCATTCGCACCGTTAGCAAGAAGCCTGTAAAAGCGATCATTTATGGACATTCGCACACGGTATTGGGAGCGGGCGTCCTGACCGAGGGTAATGACAAAGACGTGATGGTGATCGGCCATCCTGATCTTAATGAGGTTGTAGAGGCAAACCTCCAGGGCGGTGGTGCTCCAGCCTTTTATCCGGAGCTAGGTCCTTATCTGACGGGACGTGGTGTCATCCAGTTCAACGCCTATATGCCGGAAGAGGGGCCCGATGCTTTCGCGGTCCCATTGGTTCTTCACCCACCGGAGTCAGCATTCCTTCCTGTAAACACACCCGTGCAGGATGGTCAGGAAATGACCGTATTAGGCCTAAAAATGCAGTTCTTCACTAAGTATGGCTCAGATGACAAGGTGCACACGACAGTATGGCTGCCCGACCGTAAGATTCTGTTTACTACCTTGTTGTGGATGGGGCCGCCGCAGCTCTATTCCGTGCGCGGTGATGTCTTTCGCGATCCGCGTGGTTGGATCGAGGGATTGAAATTCAACCGCGATCTTGAGCCTGAAGTTCTGGTGTCCCTCTTTGCACGGCCAGTAGTCGGGAAGGACAACGTTCGCAAGAGGCTGGAGGGATACTTGGACGGCGCGAGTTTCGTTCTAGATCAGACCCTGCGAGGCATTCTCAGCGGCAAGGGCCCTAAAGAGTTACCACACTTCGTTCAACTCCCAAAATACCTCGATGAGGTTCCAAACAACTTGCAGTCCTATGGCGAGATTACTTCCTATTCTCCGGCAATTTACTACCACGCAGTGGGGTGGTATGACAATGATGCGGCCAACCTGAAAACCATCGGTCCAGATGACGAGGCTCGTCGCATTGTGCCGCTGATGGGTGGACGTGACAAAGTGCTGGACGCCGCCAAGGACGCGCTTGGCAAGAAGGAATACGCTTGGGCAGCACAACTGGTGAACTACCTATACCTGCTTGATCCTCAAGACAAGGAAGTTCGACAGCTCAAAGCAGACACCCTTCGCCAGATGGCCTATGTATCCACTGGTGGAAACGATCGCGCACACTTGATGTCTCAGGCTCTGTCTTTGGAAGGTAAGGTTACCCTTGCGCGATTGATTCCACCAACCCCAGAAGTTGTCATTGCATCCCCCGTCTCATTTGTCGACTATTTCCGCGTGCGCATTGATCCGATGAAGAGTGGCGAAACGGACAAGTTCGTCCAGTTTAATTTCTCTGACGGAACATCCGCGGGCCTGCACATTCGTCGCGCCGTAGCCGAATTTGTTGCTGACCCCGACAAACACGTTCGCAAACCTGATATCTCGCTGACGCTGTCAGGCGAAACATGGGCGAGTCTTTATCTCAGCCAAACAACCCCAGAAGAGTTAATCAAGAGCGGAAGTATCAAGGTCACCGGTGATGCGTCGGAGGCTGCGAGTCTCATTAACCTTTTCGATCGGTATTCGCCGGAAAAAGCTGTCGTTATCCCCCCGGAGGCATGGTCTCACTATTAGCGGAAACGATGACCAACAGTGGTGAAGGAGCAGGCTAACAACCGGTTGCAGCGGACGGCGCTAACGCGCCACCGCTGAACCGAGACGTTAGCGCTAAAAGAGAC
>CAMYOP010000031.1 GCA_947260045.1 uncultured Desulfobulbaceae bacterium | reverse complement strand
AGGTGGCATCATCTTTTTGATTACAGCTTCTTTGAATTCTTCTGAATATCGTTTTTGCATTGTCTCATCACTCTTCGCCCGTTATTTTAAATTTCAACTGAGGCGAAAACTATCCTGACACATAGGGTGTATTTCTCATGTTGGAGATACAAGCTTGCTTTAAATAACTACTTTGTTTTTATTTAACAATTCTCAATGGTGAAAGTGGAAAAAGTTCAAGTCACTAATAAAAAGCAGTACGAAGCATGCAGTATGACTACTTTGAAAGGTTAGTTCTTAAAAATTGTAATTTTTTCCAAGAAATTATCCAAAGGACTCACCATTGCATCTTTGCGAAATGGATAGCTTGAATCAACAGGCGCTATTATCCATACCTCATCTGGATCAATATCTTCCAGGGCTGACCAGAATCCCCTTGAAACCTTGGGGCTTTTTGATGCTTTACATTCAATTGCTATTGTGCGTTGGCCACGGATTAGCAGCAGATCAATTTCAGCCCCTGCTGATGTTCGATAAAAAAAAGGCTGCCAGTCTGGTAAAGCAGTTACTATATTTTCAATAACCATGGATTCCCAGGAGGCTCCAAAAACAGGATGCCCAAGCAGATTGTCATAAGAATCAATTTGCAAAAGGGAATGTAATATTCCGCTATCGCGAATATAAACCTTGGGTGCTTTGACCAAACGTTTTTTCACATTGGCATTGAATGGCTGCAAAATACGAAGCATAAAAGTCTCCGCCAGAAGATCTATGTAAGAACGCAGGGTTGTGTGGCTCACACCAAGGGCACTCCCGAGTTTGCTACTGTTGAGGAGTTGTCCCTGCGAATGAGCGCACATCTGCCAGAGGCGGTGAAGCGTGTTGGCTGGAATTCTAAAACCTAACTGAGGGATATCTTTCTCAAGGAATGTACGTATAAAATTTGCCCGCCAACGCAGACTGGCCTTCTCGTTTTTTGCAAGAAAACTGTCTGGGAAACCTCCCCGCAGCCAGAAATCATTCATGTTCTCCAGGACGTTACCTTTAATTAGTTCCATCATTGAAAATGGTGCCAGTTCCAGGTAGGCAATTCGTCCCGCAAGTGACTCCGAACTCTGCTTAATGAGATCCCTTGATGCAGAACCAAGTAATAAAAATTGGCCATTACGACCCTGCAAATCAATTATAGCTCGCAAAGGTGCAAACAACTCAGGAGACCGCTGGATTTCATCTAAACAAATCAATACGTTGCTGTTATGTGAAAAAAAAAGTTCGGGCTCGGTGAGCTTTTGAGCATCAGAGGGTAGCTCTAGATCTAGATATACAGAATCAGGAAATTGTCTGATCAGATTCTTTGCCAGGGTTGACTTACCGCACTGCCTCGGCCCGAGTAAAGCAACGGCGGGAAAACCTGCCAAACACTCAAGAAGCTCTTCATGGAGTATTCTCTGGACATATTTACCTTGCATATTGCAACCCTATCACACAATTTGCAATGTTACAACCAGGCTGTATATTTTTTCAAGAACCAAATAAGTTCTTAAGTATGTTTTGTATTTAATTTTTATGTGTTGCTATATCTTTTATGAGTTTTATATGGAGAGGAAGGAGCTTTTGCAGGGAATATTTTTCCATAATTGTGTTCCTGGCATTTTGACGAATAGCTTCATGCTGAGAATTTTTTGACAAGGCGTCAAGCATTTTGCCTGCTATCTCACTCGGGGAAAAAAAATCAACCATGATGCCATTTTCACCATCCTGTATAATCTCCTGAACCGGTTCTGTATTGGATGCCACAACAAGGCAACCACATGACATGGCCTCGAGAAAAGACCAGGAAAGCACAAAGGGATACGTAAGATAGACGTGTACATCTGACGCTTGAAGAAGCTTAATATATTGCCCGTAGGGCAAACCGCCGACAAAATGAACTCTGGATAGATCCAGATCCACCTTTTCAAGCATGTGCTCTTTGTAGGATTTACCTTCAGGAAGA
This sequence comes from uncultured Desulfobulbaceae bacterium, assembly GCA_947260045.1. Lineage (GTDB taxonomy): Bacteria > Desulfobacterota > Desulfobulbia > Desulfobulbales > Desulfobulbaceae > CAMYOP01. The sequence goes on along the minus strand of CAMYOP010000031.1, from coordinate 13,813 downwards.
GGAGCGCTGTAACAGACCCTGTCTTCTCCAGCAATAATCACGTGACACTCTTTATCTTGGGAAAGGACTTCTGGCAGCGCCTCAATAAATTGGGGAAATCCGCGATATGGTTCCATACCACGAGCCGCATAAGTGATCAGTTTTTTTGCTCCGGTAAGATTCACGCCTGGCAACTCCAAAGTGACATTAGGGTCCGGTTTGAAATAGCCTGTATCTATACCATCATGAAGCTGAGTTATTTTGGGGTGGAACTCTCCTGGGAATTGTTTTTTCTGCCAAAGAGTGGGGGTAATTCCAGCATGACAAGCTGCAAGGTCCATTAAGATTGGTGCGTTTCGAAGACGGATATTAGTTGCCACTTTAAGCGTGACGGGCATTTCGGGGTCAAAATCGAGGTTGCTGCCGCTGGCATGGTAATACCACTCAAGATATGACAAGAGTGGCGTTTCCGGGAAAACATCTTTTGCAAACATTGTCGCTCCCCAACCGGAGTGACCACAGATAATATCGGGAACAAATCGCTGTTCCCTTTTGAGCTTCAGCATTGTAATTAATGCAGCTTCAGCTGTCAGGGTGGATTTTTCGAAATTACGGGCCTGGAAGTGAATTTTTTCAGAAGCCTCAGTAACTGGCCCATAAACCACTTTCTTCACACCTGGAATTTCATACTCAGGCCTGGGATTGTTAGTCAGGTATATGATTTCATTATTTCTATCTCTAGCAAGAGCAGCAGCGATATTACGGTACTGGGCCGGAAAATTAGGGTGTATAAATAAAACTTTCACTATTATCCTTCTTGCACCTTTATCTATGAGAGAAAAGATAGTTCTTACAGCTAAGTTGTTACTAGGATTGACACTAAAAGCTTAACCTTGAGAGGCAACTTGTAATATTTTTAACCAAACTACCCAAGGTACCAATTATATTTTTAGCTCTGCCCAACAGTACAATGGACTTTATTTTATTACTTAATTTTAAGTTGCTCCATGCATTTTTCTTTTATATATTGCCACGTATTTTTATTGTCTAAATATATAGGATACGGTCAGCATCTGCTGGAAATAAAATCGATCATTTTTTGTTTGTTTCTGACACAATTGGCTGCAATAAAAAATGTCTGCCCTATTTCTTTCTATCCTGTTGTTTCTTCACAGTCATTTCGCATTTTTTGCAGTCAAAGCCAAGTTCATAGGTCCCTGTGTTATCGCTTATGAGTAAAGGTTCGGCAAGCTCATCGGCTTTTTTGTTTATAAATGGACAGAAATTCAACTGTGCTTTAATGCAATACTTGGTGTTCATCAGGACACATTCATCTCCATCTGTTGCCCTTAGTGTTTTCCTGTTTATCCTTGTTACCCCATGGCGTTTGAAAAAAACTTCAGCTTTCTGATTACGGATATTGTCAAGATAGCTCACTTCCGCTGCTGGCCAGGGAAAATCATTTCTTGGTAGCTCAACATGATTAACTTGATACTCCTGGAGTCTTTTTTCCATGTGATTATCAAAGGATTTTCTGCGAAGCTTATTGAATAAGGCTGTTGAAAAAAACTGTTCAGGACGAATATCCACCTGCACATCGCCAACTTGAAAAAATGTCCCCCCACTTTTCCTAAGTTGTTTTTCAGCAAGTTTTGCGACTGCTCCCAAGGACCTAGCCATTTCCTTTGCAACTTTGATGCTGGTCTCTGATATTATTCCATCCTCATCTATTACCCTGACCCGTAATCCCTCAACAGTTTCCTGGAGGTCTATTTGAATGGTTATTTTCCTACATTGTTCACTTTGGGACAGAAGCTTATTGAAGACAGTGTCAGAATTCCGATAGATGACTGTGCCAGCAGGTAGCACCATAGGATCTTTGGGGTAAATAGTTTTTCCTTCAGCTCGGTTCACCCGTATTCCAAGAAGGCCTTTTTCAGGATCAAAAAAACAGAGTCCATCACCATTACTGATGATTTCTCTTGTTTCAAGTGTGAAAAACCTGGCTTCTGAACGTACAACCCTTCCCAGTTTCTGGCCGGTGGATTTTGGACTTCTGATTGCTCCAGGAGTATTTCGTCGACTTGTTAAAAAATAATCTGTTTGACCACGGTTGAACGACCTGGATGGATCAGGAGAAAAACTAAAACTGCAACGACCCGAAGACGAGCGACTTAGGCAATCGTCTGAGTCAATTAATGCATCCAGAGCCTGACGGTAATATGCTGTAACGTTTTTCACATAATTTTCATCTTTAAGGCGCCCTTCTATCTTAAAAGAACTGATTCCAGCGTCGATTAGCGTTCTCAGGTGATTTGAAAGATTCAAGTCCTTGAGGCTCAACAAGTATTTATCTTCTTCCAAAACTTTTCCCTGTCCATCTTTCAAGGTAAACTTATGACGGCAGAATTGGGCACACTCACCTCTGTTTGCGCTCCGGCCAGTCATAACTTCACTGATATAGCATTGCCCGCTATAAGAAACACACAGGGCGCCATGGACAAAAAATTCCAGAGGGACTGTGGTGGCCCTACTAATCTTCTTGATCTGATCCAGACTCAGTTCCCTGGCTAGCACAACTTGCTGAAAGCCTACTTTTTCCAGAAAACGAACTTTTTCAGCAGTCCGGTTGTTCATTTGAGTAGAACTGTGAAGGGGAACAGGTGGCAAGTCTGATTCTAAAAGTCCTACATCCTGAATAATCAGTGCATCTACACCGATGTTGTATAATTGATGGCACAAGTGTATTGCACGTTCAAGTTCGCGGTCATCAAAGATAGTATTAAAGGCGACATATACTTTTGCCCTGAATTGATGGGCATGGGTGATAAGTTTTTCTATATCAGCCAGACTGTTGCCTGCTGCTGCCCTGGCTCCAAATTGCGGTCCACCAACATAGACAGCATCTGCTCCATGATTGATGGCGCTGATGCCGCAAGTAAGGTTTTTGGCTGGTGAGAGTAGTTCGATTTTCCGTTGGGGCATACATTACACTCTATAAAGGTTATAAATAGGTTTGAAATGTTTAATATCAAGATTTAACTATCACTCTTTACTGCCTGTTTCGACTCTAGAAACGGTAATTTAAGTTGATACATTGTAACTGTTCTGGAGGTGAAATCTGTGCTTAGATTTGAAATACTGATTCCAAGTAAACGCACTTTCTGTTTTCCTGCTTGGGTTGATTTCAACAGAGTTACGGTGTGCTGCAACATTTCACTTACAGTATAGATTAACTGTCTGGTTGTTCTCGACCTGGTGACAGTTGTGAAATCTGAGTATCGCACTTTGAGTGTTATGGTGAAACCACCTATTTTTCTTTTCTGGAGAATACTTTCCAGTTTTTCTGACAAATTTCTAAGTACATCTCTGATGTCCTCCAGCCTGCTCACATCTTCTTTTAGAGTCACCTCGGAACCGATTGAATTTCTGACCCTTTCTGGGTTAACAGATCTCTGATCATTCCCCCTTACGATATCATAAAAAAAGGTACCAGACTTACCAAAATGAAGAAGCAAATCCTGTTTTGAAAATTTTTTGAGATCAGCACCAGTATATATTCCCATGGAGTGCATTTTCTTTTCTGTAACCTTACCAACACCGAAAAATTTACCAATGGGCAAACGTTTTATAAATGGTACGGCTTCCTCTGGGGTGATAACTGTTTGGCCATTTGGTTTATGAATGTCACTTGCAACCTTGGCCAAAAATTTGTTGCTGGAAACTCCAGCTGAAGCTGTGAGTCCTGTTTTTTGGAAAATTTCTTTGCGGATTGCCTCTGCAACCCAAGTGGCAGAAGGAATATTCTTTTTGTTATTACTTATATCGAGAAATGCTTCATCTAAAGAAAGAGGTTCAACGAGATCTGTGTATTCTAAAAAAATTGCCATGACCATTTGGGAAACCTCTTTATATCGTTGCATGCGAGGTCTCACAAAAACGGCTCCTGGGCATAATTTTATTGCCCGCGCACAAGCCATGGCTGAATGAATTCCAAATTTACGTGCTTCATAGGAACAGGCTGCCACAACTCCCCTGCCTGAAGGGTCACCACCAACAATTAATGGTTTTCCCCTTAGCTTCGGGTTATCCATCTGTTCAACCGATGCAAAGAAAGCATCCATATCAATGTGTATTATTTTTCGTTGTGTACTCAAGCTATTACGCCGATATTGGATGTGACTGGTTTAACTATACAGCCAAAATCAAAAGTCCAAATTCTATTAAGAGAGTTAATTATTTGTGTGATCTTTAGAAAGGGAAAACAATCAGTAAAAATTACTTATGGAACATATTTTGGAATTACTCTTTTAAGAAATGTCCCTCCTTCAAATAATTCAATATGTTCTCTATCACCACATCACTGTTCATGAGAAAAGAATGGCTATGGGGAACAATTAAAAAATCATTCATCCCCTCAAGCCTGGCACTTTCAACTGATACTTTTCCATCATCTGCCCCTGGTACAAGTGACGAATACAATGGGTTAAAGCTTCTACTGCCAGTGATTATGCCAAGATCAAAGTCAGCTGGCCCAAGTTTACTTGGTCCACTCTCTTGAGATGTACCAAGCTGATCACCTGCTGGTCCATTAATTAATTGAAAAAGGAAAAACCAACCAAGCTTGTCAACTATCTCGCTCCCATGGTTTGGCGGACTCAACATGACAACCCTGCCAAGATCTTTCATGGTGTGTGTAGCCAGGTATTGCCGAACCAGAATTCCACCAAGGGAGTGGGTCACAAAATGTATTGTATCAGAATTTTCTTTTCGACATGTTTTAATATTTTCAGAAACTACCTCTACAGCTAAGGTTTCTATGGAATAATTGGTCGACGGATAGCCTGCATTTACGGTTACATAGCCACCATCACTTAAGGCATTTTCTACTTTTTGCATGGAATGCTTTGTCCTGGCAAGCCCGTGTAGAATAATGACACATTCTTTATCATTCTGCTTCATCTGGGCATAGGCAAATCCAGATGGAGCGAGAACAAAAAGCAGGATCAACACAACACTCAACAACAATTTAGGCAAAACAGACCCGGAAAAACATAGCCCACTCATAGGACATCCGATGCAATCAGCATTTCCTTTAGGGAGCGATAATCAGTCTTTCCAGTTCCAAGCACAGGAATTTCTGGCACATTAAGAACTGTGCGAATATTGTGGAGTGGTGACAATCCATTTTCACGTATGGCTCTATTTGCTCCAGAGCGTTCAATATTTGATGTTGTCATCAAAACTAGCTCTGGGTGTTCTTCTTCATGAATTGGCATTATCGCAAGCATTGGACCATCTTCAGAAGGATATACTTTTTCAAGTACGTGCTCAATTGCAGGAAGTGATATCATTTCACCCCCAATCTTAACAAATCGTTTTCGTCTGCCAGCAAAGGAAAGTAAACCACCCTTATCGAGTACTAGATCGCCAGTATCATACCATTCACTATTTTCATAGGTCACAAAAGGAGATTTTTCATCACCCAAGTAGCCATTAAAAACATTAGGCCCTCGAACCAAGAGTTGCCCAACTTCATTTACCCCTGCCTGCTCTTTAGTTTCAGGGTGAATTAACCTATATTCCATTGAAGGCAACACTCTACCAATTGTACCAGCAACAGGTTTGTCAGGGTGATTGACAGAGATTACTGGAGAGCATTCCGTCACACCGTAGCCTTCACATAATATTGCCTCAGGGCACTGTAGAGCAAGATCTTTAAAGACATGGTCAGGACATTTTTCAGCGCCTGAAAATATTATCCGCAGGGTCTGCAACTCTTCATCTCCTGAGGAGCGCAGCACACCATTTAAAAACGTAGGCGTTGTTATGAAAGTTGTTACCTTGTAAGTATCTATGATTTTAGCTATTTGGGCACCCTCGGTTGGATTTGCATGATAAACAGTTTTCAGACCTGTGCAAAGGGGCATAATGACAGTCCCGGCAAGTCCCAGAGAATGAAAAACCGGGAGCACACCAAGCAGCCTGTCGCTTTTTTTCAGGGAAAGTGTTTCAAAAAAATCACGGCCGTTAGCAATAAAGTTTACATGGCTCAGTGGAACTGATTTTGGCTTTGCTTCAGAGCCAGATGTAAAAAGAATGGCAGCTATCTCAGAACCTTGAGACTGAGATAATTTCTGCCAGGAAAACCTGCTGCCCAGCAGTGCTTTAATTTTCCGGATCTTGGACAGGGAGGCTGCCAGTTTTTCCAGTTGAATCCAGTTAACATCAAAATCGTCAAAGTTCAGCCCCTGCTCATTTAATTTTGCAAGCAGTACTCCTGCGGTGATGACTGTTTTAACACCAGTTCCTTTCAAACAATAGTCCATATTGGCCGGTCCTGTTGTCCAGTTGACCATGACAGGCTCTTTGCCAGCAAAGAGTACAGCAAGATAAGTAATCACAGCGCTCACTGATGCTGGGAGCAGGATACCAATCCTCTCTTCTTTAACTTTTTCAAATTCAGGCAAAATTGCCAATATTGACATGATAATTTGTCGATAAGTCTTTTCTCCACTAATCTGATCAGAGATAACAACCTGATCAGGATGCTTTTTAGCCATTTGCAAAAATGCTTCCTGGATGGTAGCGCAGTCAGGGAAGATAAGTTTATCGCTGTTATCATCTTTGAGCCATTTTTCTGAAACTGGCTTACTGAGAGAGAATGTTACCTGCGGCATAATGCCACCAGCAGCGAGTATACAGTCAGCAACAGTTATGAGACCTTCTAAAGATGAGGCTTGTACTGCAAATTCTTCTTCCAGCCAGGCAGCAAATTCAACCAAAACAAGACTGTCCATGCCAAGATCCTGTGCGAGTTTATCATGATTCTGCACATTTTTTTCACCTGACAAATCCTCTATTTTTTCCTTAACGATACTTACAGTGGAAAATGGTATTTCAGATGTATCTCTTATCAGTTCCTGCTCTGACTTTTCTGGAATTATTTGTGGTTTACTGCCCTTCCAGAACAAATATGGTACATGACTATTTTGATCCATGACCTTATTATAAAAGTTTTCTAGATATGTATTAATGGTTTCACGGTTACCCTGATACGGAAAATCAACAGGCTCGACAATTTCCAATGTCACTTTTCGCTTGGGCATAAAAAAGAGGCCATTTAACAAAAGGTACAGAATTTTTCTACTAAGATTATTAATGAGTAAAGGCCTTCCATTAGCTCGGCTAAAACTTGACCCCCATAGTCCTGTTGAACGTATGAGAATTACACGCACATTTTGATTGCGCCCCAGGATATATTCGACCCCGCTGTTTGCTCCCAGTTCTTCGCGATTTTTACGTGCGAGCCTACCTGCAGGGTATAGAAGGACTGAATTTCCCTGATCTAAAGATTTAGCTATCTTTCGTAAGCCATCCTCTATACGTTTTTTCCCTCCCCTGCCACTTGTTATAGGATCAGGTATTATAATTGCCTGAATTATTTTCATCAGGTGACGGATAAACATCTTGTCTACCTGACCCTCGTCAGCAAGTGGTCTTGGATTAAAAGGACCAAGCAAGCTGTTCATAACAATAACTGGATCAATTAAAGCTGGATGGTTTGGTAAAAAAAGCATTGGACGGCCATCTTTTTGTATGCTTTCCAAACCCTTAATCTCGACCTTATAACGAAGTCGCAAAATGATTGTCAGGAAAAAATTTATGATTGATTTCATTTCATACCCTATTGTTTACTTATGAGATTACAGTCAGTTAAACTTTTGACATGAAAAAATTATTTTCCATTTTGTTTTTTTATGTACAGCAGTAAGGAATATATACAGCCACCAATGATCACAGAGCAAATACCTAAAAATTTTAGATTGAGAGATGACTGGAAACTAGTATCTAAGGTTGTAAAAAGTCTACCAGAACACCACATACCGATAAATGCCAGAAAGTTTGCAACGGCAATAATACGTCCCTTTGAACCAGCCTTGGGACGTACCTGTATAAATGAGGCAACAGGAATAAGAAACAAACCGCCAAACGTCCCAACACAGGCTAGAACCAGTAGAATAAGCCCAAATTGAAAGGAAATCGTCATTGATGCAACATACCCAGCAAGTACCAGACATATACCCATGCCAATTGCACCTGGAGCAAGCACATGTGTCCATTTCTCATGACTGGTAATTTTTGATGCTAAAAATGAGCCCAAACAAACACCAACCATTAACGATACAGAGAGAATACTGGTGGCAGATTTGGTGTAAGCTAGTTCCTGGAGACCAAGGGTATTTATAACGAGAATTGCCAGTAAACTGATGAAGTAAAAAAAGACATCGCAGAAGACCGCAAGGAGAAGCAGCTTATCATTTTTCAACAATATTGAATCTTTAATAGACATCAAGGGACCCGCCCAGGGAAATGGGATACGTTTTGCCACAGGTTCTCTGTAATGAATACCAAAGCTAGTAATAACACCAAACAAGGAAACAATAATAACAGATACAGCAATCAAGATATTGCCAAAAGGAATCGAGGTGTTAATCCAATCTTGATCAAGAGCAAAACCAGCAATAGCCATCCCCAAGAGTATAGCAATGGTCGTCACCAGCTTTAAAATAGCATTTGCTTTGGTCACATACCATTTAGGATAGAGCTCTGGTATTGAGCCATTAAGGGCTGGACCAAAAAGAGTTGACTGCAGTCCCATCAGAAACACCATAGCCAGTACACAGTTCCAGTTGAGTGTAAGGATGCCATAAGCACCTATCATCATGGCCACGAGTTCTAAAAATTTTACACCGATAACCACATGCTTTTTGGCAAACCTGTCTGCAAGCCAGCCACCGTAGGCTGAAAAAAGAATAAAGGGCAGGGAAAACAATTCTGTTGCCTGCCCCTGCAAACCACTTAATCCAGCGGCTACTGCCAGGAGCAAAACAGCCTGTTTAAAATAATTGTCATTGAAAACACCGAGAAAATAAGTTGCAGCCATTGCAAAGAAACAGCTTCTGGCCTGACGTATCTCTATTTCTTGTTCATTTGTCATATTGTCCACGATTGAAGTAGTTATTGGCTTATACCCAGACGACCTAAGCACATTTCAACCTATCTCTTTACAAAGTACATGCCAACTCTACACACAAATACAACCATCCGAAATAATAGACTTATTAAATAAACTCCTCCAAAAAGCCAAACATCGCCCTCTTTATATATACATTTATGCGTACAACAAGTACAATAATACACATGAAAATTCAATTACCCCCAAAGGAGCGACACCTTCTCCAAAAGATAAACGCTTCTATATTCGCAAATCCCTTCAGCCAAGAACGTATTGAAACAGACTGCTATATTGCCAAGCTCCCCTCAAGCACTCCGCCTGACCTCTTACTTGCTCGAGTGCTTGAGATAGTAAACGATACGATTCAATCGTTTCAGGATAACGCTTGGGCAAACATCACCAAATACCAAAGCAAAGATCAAGAACTAGCACGAAGTCTCTTTTTATTTTTCGTTTTTCACCGATATATCAAACAGTTCGACCAACACATACAAGAGCAGATAGAAAAACAGGATACATGTTGCCAGCTATGCTTCAGTAATTCAATTACTTACGACCTTGAACAGTTTGGCTTTTCAGAACAAGAAACAGATAAATACATTGCTCTTTTTTTTCAGATGCGCAGAGGTTTTTATTTTATCAAACATACCATCCATGGCATCTCACCATGTATGGAAGAATTACGTAGTCGGCTATGGAATACTATTTTCACTAAAAATATAGCAGTGTATGTAAATAGTCTATGGAACAGAATGGAGGATTTTTCGACCCTGCTTCTCGGTGAAACTGGTACAGGTAAAACAACCGCAGCTCGTGCCATTGGTTGCTCTGGCTTTATCCCTTTTGATCGCCGTAAAAAAGCTTTCAAGGAGAGCTTCACCAAAGCCTTTTTAGCAATAAATATCTCACAATATCCTGCGCAACTTATTGAATCTGAATTGTTTGGTCATGTAAAAGGGGCCTTTACAGGAGCAGTAACAAACCACGCGGGATTATTTTCGCGCTCAAGTAGTTACGGCTCTGTTTTTCTCGATGAAATTGGTGAAGTATCCATCCCTATCCAGATCAAACTCTTACAAATACTTGAAGAGCGTGTTTTCACCCCTGTAGGTGGTGAAGTAAATGAACGCTTTAGTGGTCGAATTATCTCAGCGACAAATCAACCATATAATAGTTTGAGGTGTAAAAACGTCTTACGAGATGATTTCTTCTACAGAATGAGCTCAGACATAATTACCATTCCATCCCTGAAAAAAAGAATTGAACAAACCCCTGAGGAAATGGAGTTGTTGACAGGTCGCCTTCTTAAAAAAATTATTGGGATCAATGATAAAGCTATAGAGAACAATATACTGGACCAGATCAGAAAGGCGCTTCCACCAACCTATAGCTGGAAGGGAAATGTCAGAGAGCTAGAGCAATTCATCCGTCACATTCTTATAAATGAGCAAGTGAGCATGCCAGAATACTCTGCTAGCAACTCCATACCCAGTCAACTTGAAGAAGAACTAAGAGCTGGCAAGCTTACTATCCATGAATTAAGCAAACAATATTGTGAGCATCTGTATGGTCAATTTGGGACCTATCAGGAGGTGGCAAAACGTACGGGCCTTGATCGTCGGACTGTAAAAAAATACCTGAACTCAGCGTGAAAACCAGAGTTCAGATATAATTCAACCAGTTTAATGGCAAGTATTTTAATTCCAGTTACTGCACCAGAAGATCTGTCAATCATGCCCTTGCAAAATAGGCTGACCATGACAGAGGAGCTTTAGCCTTTACTCGTTTTTTTAAGGGGATACCAGTTACGAATGAGATTTGCGATGGTTCGCACCCCAATCCCTGAAGGTCCTTTAGGGATATATGACTTCTCTGTGAAATTCCAGGCTGTACCTGCAATATCGAGATGGGCCCATGGGGTTTTTCCGATAAAATGTTCCAGATAGGCTGCAGCAGTAATAGTTCCAGCTGGTTTGCCACCAATGTTTTTTAAGTCCGCAACCTCTGATTTTAGCTGTTTGGTGTATTCAGGACCAAGAGGTAAGCGCCAGAGAGGTTCACCTGCATCATCACCTGCATCCATTATTCTGGTGACCAGCTCATCATTATTTGAAAGAAGCCCTGTTCGATGATGGCCAAGGCCAAAAATTACTGCCCCTGTCAAAGTGGCGAGATCGATAACAATGTCAGGACTGTACTTTTCGACGCCATAGGAAAGCGCATCTGCCAGAATCAGTCTTCCCTCAGCATCGGTATTCACAACCTCGGAAGTCACACCATTATAATGAGTAATGATATCTCCAGGCCTTGTTGCAGCTGAGCCTGACATATTGTCTGTGGCTGGAATCAAGGCAACAACATTTACATCTCCCGGTTTTTCCTTTGCCACAATCTGCATGGCAGAAATAACGGCTGCACCTCCGCACATATCATACTTCATTTCCTCCATACCTGGAGATGGCTTCAGGCTGATACCACCAGAATCAAAGGTTAAACCCTTACCAACAAACATAAGGGTGGGATTTTTTTTGCCGCTTATGTATTCAAGAATAACCAATTTAGGAGGCAGCGCAGATCCCTGGTTAACAGATATAAGTCCACCCATTCCAAGCTTTTTCATATCAGACTTCTCAAGGACCCTACATTTCAAATCACTATTGTGTGCTATTTTTTTGCCAAAATCAGCAAATCTTTGTGGTGTCCAACCATTCCCAGGCTCGTTGGCCATATCCCTTGCCGCGCAACCTGCTAGAGCTGAGGCCCTACCGAGAGCAACACCTTTCTCTACTTGAGTATTGGTAAAACCTCCTGCATGGATGGTAAGTTTGGTAAGCGGCTTCCCGTTTTCATTGGAGCCATTCTCTTTCTTATATTTTGAGAAGCGATAGTTGCCAAGAATCAGTCCCTCTGCAACGCATTCAGCCACTCCAAGAGCAGAAAACTTTAAAAATCCGGGTAAAACTGTCAAAGCATCACGTGCCTGTAACGAGCGAGCAGTCGTAACAGCAGTTCCTGCAGCAAGCCGAAATTCCTCACGACATGATGCCACATCGCCTTCAAATTCACCAAGACCAACGACAAGAACCCGTTTTGCCTTAAAGACACCCCCCTCACCCTTTGCACATTGCTGCGGGTAAAACAAAAAAGTCTGCCCTTTTTCTCCTATAAAATCGCCAGCTTTCATTGGCTGGCGCAATGCTTTTTCAACTTCCTTAGCATTGCAGATTAATTTTTTATCACCTTTTTTTTGGGCAAAATACACCAAAAGATGACCATCGTAATGAAGCGGATCTTTTGTCGTTACTTTTAACATTATGCCAGGTTCCTGTTTTTTATTTTGAAAAAATGATTAAATCGAGATCTAATATAGCTATATCATAACATTAATGAGACAATTCCCTCAATTGGCAAAAGTCTCTTTTTTCGATAAGATAAGAAAAATTCCCTGCACCTGATGGAGAAAAAATCGCCATAGAGAGGGAATCGTCAGTTCCATATAATTATTTACAACGTACAGTCTGTTTTAACCAGGAGAACTATCTTGACCACTAAACTTGTCATAGCAGTCAGCTGTGCTATTTTCATCTCCGCTTTATGTAGTGTATTTGAGGCAATACTCTATTCACTGCCGCTGAGTCATCTTGAATTAATGCAGAAGAAAAGACCTCGGGCAGCAAAATTACTTAAGCACCTCAAACATAATATTGACCAACCAATCACAGCCATACTCACCTTAAACACAATAGCACACACCATTGGCGCTGCTGTTGCTGGAGCCTCAGCAGCTGTTGTGTTTGGTGAAGAAAACCTTGTATGGTTTTCCATAGTATTTACCCTTGCCATTTTATTGCTTTCAGAAATTTTACCAAAAACAATAGGCATCATCTACAGCAGACAACTCGCTCCTTATATTGCATCTCCCTTAAAGTGGATGGTGTTTTTTCTGCGCCCCTTTATCATTTTATGCCAGGCTGTAACCAGACTGGTTCCCCAACAGGGGGACCCTCACCAGGTTTCTTCTGAGGAATTACAGGCCATTGCCATTCTCAGTCACAAGTCAGGTGAAATAGAAAAAGTTCAGGAAAAAGTTATCACCAATATTTTGCAACTTGGAGAAAAAAATGTTCGTCAGGTCATGACTCCACGAACGGTTACCTTCAGCCTGGAAAAAAATACCACTGTAGGGGAAGCTGCCGAACTAAAAGGCAATTGGCGCACTCACAGCAGGGTGCCACTCTATGATGATAACTTAGACGATATTGTAGGCCTGGTGCTCAGCAAAGACGTTTTCATGGCTGCAACAGAAGACAGACTTGGCTTAAAACTCTTTCAAATTATGCGACCAGTACACTTTGTCCCAGAAACAGCACCCCTCAATCAGGTGTTTATTGAATTTTTCGAAAGGCACCAACATCTCTTTATTGTGGTGGATGAATACGGATCAGTCACAGGTGTTATCAGTATGGAAGATATCATTGAAGAAATCGTAGGGCGGGAAATAATTGATGAATCTGACAAGACAAAAAACATGCGGGAGCTTGCCCGCATTCGGAAAAAAGGCCTGACAAAATAAGATGAGCTATGTGACTCAAATGAGAGGCTATGGATAATTATTTACTCTATAGCCTCAAGTGTCACTTCGACCTTTACTCTTTCCTGATCTCGAGAAATGGTAAGGATAACGGTCTCTCCTACCTTATATTTTTCCAGCTCATCACGAAGTGAATTATAGCCTTCAACATTTTCATCATTTACGGCCAGGATCATATCGCCAAGAACAAACTCTCCCCGTATTTTTTCAAGTCCTCTTAGCCC
>CAMYOP010000030.1 GCA_947260045.1 uncultured Desulfobulbaceae bacterium | reverse complement strand
CAAAAGGCTAACTGATTAATCTTCCGTAATTTTAATTTTTGCTGTTAACAAAAAACCTTCATTTCAGATAAGTTTGATAATGAATCGCAAAAAGTTGGGTTAAGACAACGGGCCTCTCCATCAAATTCCATTGTGCGACCGCTTATGGGTATATAAACTGGAATATCCTTTATCAGACTTTTAAAGAGGGCAGTCTTTGAATCTGTCTTAAGCGCGCCTTTCTCAGTGGCAGCTTCATTCATGTGGTGGGGAATAACGGCTTTTGGTTTGATCAGTTCGTTAATGGAAAAAGCTGCTTCCTTTGGCCCTGAGGTGTAAATTCCACCAGCATTGATAATGGCAAGTTTTGCTCCGTAGTATTGGCGGACTGTTACATCCTGGTCAGCAAAAATACCACTATCACCTGAGAGGTATACGACCAGGCCATTAGAAAAGGTTAAAATATAACCGTTATCTGGTCCTGCATAGGCCGTGAGTCCATCAGGTTTTAAAATTTCTCCAAGATCTTTATTTAAAAAATCGTGTCCTATGCCATTGCTATGGGTGACTGGCACTATCGCTATTTTAATCCCGCCAAGTTGACGCTCTCCACCAAAACGTAAAATCGATACCTGCTGAGGGGAACCTCCTGCAGCTTTTACTTTTGTCTGCATAAATTTATGCATCTCGCCACCAAGAAAGGCTTTAGACTTTTTGCCCACTATAATTTCTGCTGTATTTGAGTTGGGAGTAGTTTTAACTTCTGTCTGTGGTTTTGCACAGGTACCGTTCCCGACTTTTGAAATACGTTTATCACCGAGGTGGTCTCCGTGCATCCCGCTGAGTAAAACTCCATCAATCTTGCCAAGGCGTGGATCTTCAGGCCCAGCAATTGTGCGACCGACATCAAAAAGGAGAGTTGTACCATCAGGATCCTCAAACAGCATAGCGCGGTCACGGCTACAGAATTCTCCGTCATGACTTCCTAAGGGCGTGATTTTAACATTTTGGGAGTATGCGTTAAGTGATAAGAATAAGGACATTATAACAGTGAAAAAATTGACTTTGTTTAAAAAATGAATCATTGAATACTCCTGTCTGTTGTATGGAAGTTGAATTCATTTGGGAATTTTCAGTGAACATTCACATCTTCACTGACATTGGAAAAAAGAGACTGAAGGTCGAGCCCTTATTGACCTCACTGCTGAAATTAATGAATCCGCCATGGTCTTCTACTGTTTTTTTGCAGATCGGTAAGCCCAGTCCAGTGCCCTGACCAAGAACCTTGGTGGTGAAAAATGGTTCAAAGATCATGCTTATTTTCTCTTCAGGGATGCCCCCGCCTGTGTCAGAGATCTTCAAGTTAAGAAAGGGTACATCATTCACCATTTCTTTTTGGGTGTTTATGGTCAATGTACCTCCATCAGCCATGGCATCTATGGCATTTGTTATCAGGTTGTTGAGTACACCAACGATCTGATCCTGGTCGATCATTATTTTATCATCACTGCTAAATTCTTTTTGTATCCTAATTTTTTGTGTTTGAAATTTGTCATCAAAAATCAGCAGAGTCTTCTCAATAATCCGGGTAAGATCATGGTATTCGAGCTCAAGGTGATCTTCTCTGGAATAGGTTAAAACGTTCATTAATATTTTTTCAAGTCTGCTGACTTCCGAGATAATTAATTCGACATATTTCACTTCTTGCAAATCAGGAGAAATTTTCTTCTGCAGCCTTCTGGCAAATCCACCTACCAGGGTGAGGGGATTGCGTATTTCATGGGCAATATTTGCAGTAAGCCGTCCCAGAGCTGATAATTTGTCGGCTTGGATGAGATCAGCCTGTAGTTTTTGTCGCATTTGCTCTGATTTTTGTCGTTCAATAATTCCTGCCAGCGTATTGGCAACGGAGATAAGCAGTTTTTCTTCATCAGGATTTCGTTCATGACCCATATCAACATAGAGGTTAAGGGCACCCAGCACTGTTTGACCAAGTAAGATGGGAACACAGTAATGACCATGGTCTTTTATACCAGCACATAGTATTTCATGCCTGTCATCAACACAGTCAGCAAAAACTATTTCTCGTTTCTCGGCAGCTTTGCCGCATAAACATTTTCCAAAAGGAAGTTCTGAGCAGGTTTTTAACGTCTCAGTACTGAGTCCAAGCTGTGCTTTCATGATTAAAATTTTAGGATCAGTATTGACCAGGAAAATAGAACCTTTTTTTTCCAAAGAGAGAAAAGGGAGGGAAACAATAGCAGCGAGGATGCGTTCTAACTGTTGTTCAAGTGGGATTGGATCGAGTGACATCTGCAAAATAGAGCTGATAGTACTTTGGAAATCATAATCACGTTGGATGATTTTTTGCGAGGCAACCACCTCTTTGGTGAGGTTCTGGAAACGATTCTCAAGAATGTTGATCTCATCACCTGCAAGATGTTTCTGTGGGCGAGCTTGTAAAACTTTTTCAGAAAATTCGGAAACATGTGTTGTTAATTTTGTGATCCGTCTTGTAATGCAATACATAATAACAGCAAAAGCACTCACCAGGATAAAGACTGTAATGCCTCGCTGTTGTCTGTCTCTTGCCAATACAGAAGCTGTCAGTGTTTCGATTTCATCAAGCGGTACAAAGGAGGCAAAACCAAGTAGTAAATCTGATGCACCGTAATCAAAAAGTGATTTTCCTGTAATCAGGTAGTGATTTTGGGCATCATCAATAAATGTTCCTGAAGGAAGCACGCCGGGTTCAGTGCTTATGAGAACTTTTGGATTTTCACCTGTCACCAGTGCAAAAGTCAGCAGGGCAAATATTCGACCATGATAGAGTCCCTGGGAAGCAATAAGAAACTCTTCGTCAAGAGGGCTGGCAAGGAGAATAGTTGCAATGGTTTCTTCACTGTCATTGCGTAGAGATTCCGAGGCCAGGAGATATGGTTTTCCCTCTAAGGTTGTCATAAAAGCCTGGTTGTGAGAGAGCTGAAATAGAAGCTCGGTTGGGTGTAGTAACGCTTGTGGCAGTTGCTCAGGAATGGATTGATACACTTGCCTGGTCATGCCTTTGGAATCAAGCAGGAGAGCATGACGTATTTGAACCAATGACCTGAGAACAGAGGACCGAGGCAACCATTTTGGCGGTTTTCGATGAAAAATGATTTCTTTTTTATGCAGCCAGCCGGACTGGTTGAAAAAATCTTGCAGTTGGCGCTGGGAAATAAGAAGTTTTACAGACTGGTGATGGGCCTTGATGTAATTATCAAAGCGAATGCGATCTTCTTGTGATTCCAGGCTAAGTCGTTCTTTGAGCTGATTTTGAAAGATATTTTTAACCGTACGGCTCTGGAAGTAATTAAGGACAAAAGCCACGGTAACTCCGACAAAAACCGTCAGCAGCACCATTTTAATGGTAAGCGGGATTTTACGAAGAAATTGTGGCTGGTCCATTTTGTTTACCGATCAGGTTCGCCCGTCAATTCATTTCCTTTAAAGTGCCATCCTGATTCTTTGAGTTTTGCTGCTGGCACAATAGTAAATTTCTTTTCAAATTCAGGTGCCTTTGCAAGAAGGTATTCAAGCAGTTTTAGAGCATGGGGATTATTATTTGTTTCATCTTCCCATGTAGTAATGTTAAGTGTTCTGTAAAGGGGATAATCGCCTGTCAGCAAGTTATTTGTGGTGGGAGCAAAGCCGTTAATTGACAGTGCTTTTACTTTGCCTTGCGCTTGATAGCGATCAACCATCATCATAACCTCATAGCCAATTGCTCCCCTTGCATTGGCAACCAAAGAAATCATATCAGGTATGGTACCAACTTCCTGCAGGCGCGGGCTGAAAACATCTTCATTATCAAGGAGCAAGCGCCAGTGTCCTGGTCTGATTTTGCAATGGAGTCTGCCAATTGTCTGGATAGGAAGGTTCAGTCCTGGTTGACCCTTTGAGTTTTTCAACTCTGACCACCTGTAGAGTTCACCCTGGAAGATATTACGGGCAATGTTGAAACCGATGGTATCAATATCATTTGCCGGGTGTACCAGCAGGGCAATTGGTGTTATGCCAAAGGTGTGAAAGGTAAGGCCTTGAAAACGATCAGTTTTTCCAGGAGGGCAGCAGAAACCACCGATATCGACTGATTTACGGGCTAATTTACCAGCGGTTATGCCACAAGTACCTTCGTTTACAGAAATTTTCAGCTGGTTTTGACGTCCGTAGTCAAAAATAAGCTGGGAGAGAGCAGGATAAAGATGCTGGTCAAGAGTGATAACCAAATCAACTCTACCTATTTCAGGGCTGTGTTTCACGGTTTGCTCTGTCCAGCTCTTCTGCATTGCCTGTGTATAAGCAGGATCTGAAAAGGCATCACCGCCAAGTGTTTCATCTGCCCATACAGTTCCTGGCAATAGCAGGAGAGTTGTAACAAAGAGAAACAGTGATATTGTTTTAAACTGATGGAAATATTGTATCATGATCACCAGGTCAGTGAAGATTTACCGCCCAATAAATGAAAAAGTAATGGTTAAAAGTTAATCCTTTTTAAGAGTTTCGCCAAGATCTGTCAGATTATTTCGTATTTTAATTACAAATAAGTTGCAAGATGAAAGGCTGAAAACTGTCGCTTATTGCACCCTTTTCACCCTTTGCGAAGTGGTTAATTATGGATGGAAGTATGGTCATTTATGGCTTTGAGGCTTGCCTGGTTACAGATTTGTAATGTGTTGTCAAAGGTGATACAATAAATATAGGATGTTTGGGTAATTGCCAACTGGGCAATTTTTATCACCTCTTTTCCTCCAAGGAGGTATTGCATGTCAGCACTCGCTACTTCTTCCGACCAATGCTCCGCTGAAGATCAGGCCCTCGAAGTTCAAAAACTTTTCAATCAAATTAAGATCCTGGCAGCCAATAAGGATTTCCTCCAGGCAGAGGCTTTGCGGGAAAAACTAATTGAGCTTCACCCAATGTCTTTACGTGAGATAATTGATTCAGCAGAAATTATCGAAAAAGAAAAAGGTGAAGGAATTGATCAGGATCATCTTGCTCTCTGGGATAAATTGTACAGCACTCTCAACGAGGAAGAAAAAAGCTGTTTTTATTACTCATTACGCAAATTCATTATACCGCCAAAACGAAAAATTTTGAGCAAGGGAGCCTTTAATAACAGGCTCTACTTTATTGAAAAAGGAGAGGTGGTTATTTACAAGACAAAAGGCGACAAAAATGTAGTAGTGGCAAAGCTTGGTAGAGGGAGTCTCCTGGGCGAATATACTTTTTCTACCATTACGCTCTGTTCAGCCTCAGTCATCAGTTCGGAAGAAGTACATGTACGCTGTTTAAAAGGATCGGAAACCGATGATTGGGAAGAGAAACACCCTGGACTCTTGCATAAAATAATTACTTTCTGTGAGAGTAATGGTCATTTGGATGATATAGAACGTGCACGGAAACAGGCCAAGTGGAAATATCCCAGGCACAGTGTTGTTGGACGTGTAAAAGCCAGTCTCCTTGCAAAAGATGGCAGTGTGAACAATGCTCATTTTAATGGCAGTGTCACTGAAATAGCCCGTGATGGAACCTGTTTTGAGATAAATTGTTCCAAAAAGAAAACCGCTCGTGCACTACTGGCAAAAAATCTGTCTTTATCCTACACCTTTGGCAAGGATGAGCAGCAGGAATTTATGTTTACTGTAACAGGAAAGGTTGTACGCGTATCATTTAACCTCCATAATGATTACAGCGTCCATATCCGTTTCCATAAAATACTGAACGAAGAGCTTATAGATAACATTGCAGCAATTTTTAAACCCATAGAGGAGGATGAAATACTGCAGGAGCTTTAATGCCTGATTATATAACTATTTTTTTGGTTTCGCCCGCTTCGTAGGGGGCGTGTTCCAGGGGTCATCTGGCCAATAATGTTTTGGGTAGCGGCCTTTCATCTCTTTTTTTACTTCATGGTACGATCCGTCCCAGAAATTTTTCAGATCAGAGGTCACCTGTAATGGTCGCTGAGCAGGTGATAACAGGTGGATAATTACAGGGATCTGTCCATTGCAAATCGTCGGGGTATCTGAGAGTCCAAACATTTCCTGAATTCGCACGGCTAGTATTGGAGCATCTTGTGCTTTATACTTGAGTTTGATGTTTGAGCCACTGGGAACTCGTATATGGGTTGGTGCTTCACGCTCGAGCTGTTGCAATTGTTTCCAGTCTAAATGGGCACGGAGAATTTCCTCTATTTTCAGGGATCGCAATTGTTCAAGTCTACGAAATGTTAACAGATATGGAGCAAGCCATTTTTCGAGAGTATCAAGGAGATGTTCATCACTCAGGTTTGGCCATGATGATTCAGGTTGCCAGAAAGAAAGAGCTTGGACCCGTTGTTGAAAGGCAATCGCTTTTTTTGTCCACGGCAGTACTGAGAGTCCTTTTTGTCTGATTCCAGCAAGGAGGGCGATGGTCACTAAATCTGGATCTGGATCGCCTAAAGGCGTTTCTTCGATGACGAGCTTATCTAAGTAAATGAAACGTTTTGCTAACACAGAAGACTTTGTATTATCCCACCTGATTTCATCTATGTGCTTGAGTTGCGATGCAAAATGATCAAGTATTTCTTCCTTGGTAATTGCTGCCGCCAGATAGATGCGTCCGTCTTTTTTGCCAGCATCCAGATTAGCGACAACGAGAAAAGGAAAATGACTTAAATGATCATGCATTTGGAGAAATCCGCTGCGCCCTGCGGCAAGGGTATAACGCTCTTTTCTCTCAGGGTGCTGCTTGGCAATTCTGTCAGGAAATCCTTGAGCAAGAATAAGTCCCACAGAACTATCATGCTGTAAATTTTGTTTTGGTGAGGAGTGTATTCCTGCTAGTTGCTTTGAGATTTTATCAATTCGTCTGCAATTACTGGAATATGGTGGCGAGGTTCGTGATTTTATTTTGTTCTGCGCCCGGTAATCAGAGAGGATCTGCAATCTGTCCTGAATGTCTGCGGAACTGTCTCTGTTAATAATAATATCCCTTTCTGAAAGAAGAGCAGCAAGGTCATAACCTAGCTTGGGACAATCAAAACGTGTTGCCTGCAAAACCATGTGAGCAAGACGTGGATGTAAGGGATACCCATTCATCTTTAAGCCTGTTTTGGTAATGACGCCTTTTTTGTCAAGGGCGCCAAGTCGAACCAATAATTCTTTGGCCTGTTGTAATGCACCATTTGGTGGAGGCGTCAGCCATATATACTGAGCTGGATCACTACTGCCCCAGGTAGCAAGGTGTAAAAGCAAACCAGAGAGATCAGCCTCTGTAATTTCGGGTCTGTCAAAGTCCAGGAGTCCCTGTTCTGTTCCCTTTGACCACAAACGATAACAGCTGCCAGGTCCGAGGCGTCCTGCTCTGCCTTGACGCTGCACTGCTGAGGCCTTAGAGATACGAACTGTATCAAGGCGTGATAATCCATTATTTGGATCAAAACGCATGATTCTTTTCCAGCCACAATCAACAACAATGGATATGCCTTCGATTGTTATACTTGTCTCTGCAATGGTGGTGGCAAGAATTATTTTACGCCTTCCCTGGGGATCTGGTCGCACAGCCTTCTTTTGTTCTTTGAAATTCAATTCTCCAAAGAGTGGAAGCAGGAGAATATTTTTCTGATGTATCTGCTCTTGTAACAGGCGCAAGGTATGACGTATCTCAAAGCTACCAGGAAGAAAGCCAAGAATGTCTCCAGATTCGGCATTAAGAGCCGTTTTAATCGCATTTGCCGTATTAATGGCTACATGATCACCCCGCTTGGTATCAGTGCGTGGTGGTGGTGTAATGTGGATGGAAGCAACGGGATACATCTTTCCCTGGCACTTTATAATGGGAGCATCATTGAGCAGCTTGGCAATTGGAGCAGCATCAAGGGTTGCAGACATGATCAGAAGCCTAAGACCTTCACGCAGGACAGACATCACTTCATAAACCATTGCCAGTGCCAGATCATAATCAAGAGATCGCTCATGGAACTCGTCAAAGATTATCAGGCCGATAGTGGATAGTTCTGGATCTCCCTGTAATCTTCGCAGTAAGATACCAACGGTTACCACCTCAATCTTTGTTTTACTGGAAATTTTTTTATCAAAACGCACCTGATAGCCAACAGTTTCACCAACACCTTCGCCGCGTGATTCAGCCATGAATCCTGCAGTCATCTGAGCAGCAAGTCGCCTGGGCTGCACCAGAAGTATGGATTGCCTGCCAAGCCATGGTTCAGTTAAAAGGGCAGGGGGAACAAGAGTGGTTTTTCCAGACCCTGGGGGTGCGCAAAGAATAGCTGTGTGAGAATCTTTAAGATGTTCACGAAGTTCTGACAGAATTGTTTGAACAGGGAGCGTGGTGATCACAAGGATTGTCGACTGTCTATTTGTTTAAATACTGAGTCTAAGAGTTTATAGCGTACTGAGAGCTTTTTTTTTTGTAAAGAACAGATAGCTTTTGTGAAATACTTTGAAAAAACCAATATGATACATGACCAGCAAGTAACCAAAAAATACATCTACACCAATAATCAGTAAAGTACTGTTGCTGCTTACATTACCGATAAATTGTTGAAATATGTAACTGAGGGTATAGACAGGCGCTGCAAATAACAAGGTGATCAGTAAAATGTCAGAAAAATAGCCATTTGTGTACAAAAAACTTTTCTTCAGAGAATCAATGGGTGACATTGCTTCAAGAACAATAAAATAGGGTGAAAAGGAGAATTTGACAGATAAATAGATTCCTAAAGCGAAAATTAAATAAAAGAATGTATCAAGTTGTGATGTTTCAATTGCTTGTGACAAAAAATAGATTAAATAAAAAGGGAACACGCTTATCATATAGGCAATTATCATATAGGGAAGATGGAGTAAGCCTTCAGTGATGCATGTCTCTGGATCGATAGTTTTTTCGTAGGCAATTTCAGAGAGATATATAATTAAGGAACAGGTCAATGCTAATGTTATCAAAGTGCTTGCGATAGAAAGGAAATAATAAATATACTGATTGCTTTCCACAACACGCTCTGCATAAGAATCAGCTATTGATGTACAGATTACATAGGGTATGGAGATTCTTAAAAAGTCTTTATATCTGTCTTGAAAAATTTTTATGGTATCGATAAATATTGTAATCATTTTTTATGAACAAATTGAATGGATTGGGAGTAAGTGAGCCCTATCAGGCATTGCTGTTATAATAATTTTTAAAAACTTTAATAGGTATCCAAATTCAAGTCTCTATATATTTATTGGAAGATACTTTAGAATATATTTAAATGATAATCACTCAAGCAAGTTGTAAGCTAAAAGAGTGGGACCTATTATTTGGGAGACAGAATAATTTTCGCTGATAATACGCGAAAAAAATTCTGTGCCCTTAGGCTTTAGAAAAATTCAGGTAAGCGCATACTCCGATTTGGCTCCTGATAGTAATTGATTTTTAGTGGTAATCACATATATTTATATCCGCTACGTTGTAAAAGTGTGAACAAACTCACAGCCATCAACAGGGAGAAAATATAATGGATAGATTCACTATCCAACTTGGCGAATTCGTTATTCGCTTTCGCTGGTACATCGTGATCAGCACGATAATCCTAGCTTCACTCGCTGCCAGTGGTGGTCGTTTTCTCACCTTCACAAATGATTCCAGAATATATTTCAGCAAGGAAAATCCGCAATTACAGGCTCTTGAGGCTCTTGAGGGAACCTATAACAAGGAAGATAACCTTCTTTTTATACTTGCGCCAAAAGATGGCAATGTTTTCACCCGTGAGACCCTGGCGGCAATTGAACAGTTAACCAGGGATAGCTGGCAGATACCTTTTTCAAGCAGAGTCGATTCGCTGTCAAATTATCAGCATACCTATGCTGAGGAAGATGATCTGATTGTTGAAGATCTGGCGACAGAAAGCGTGAATTTATCAGATCAGGATATTGACCGAATCAAACATATTGCCCTTGCTGAACCTCTCCTGGTCAATCGTATTATTTCGCCGACGGGCCATGTGACTGCTGTGAATATCCTGGTTATCAAACCCGGAAAGTCAATTGATGAGACAGTTCAAGTCGCCAAATATGGACGGCAGATGGCAGATGATTTTAGGGAGCAATTTCCAGAGATCGATATACACCTCACAGGAGGTATAATGATCGATAATGCCTTTGGTGAAGCCAGTCAGAACGACATCACGACCTTAGTGCCTGCCATGTATATAACCCTGCTTCTTATCATGGCAATTTCACTGCGTTCTGTTTCTGGAACCTTTGCGACCTTATTAGTCATTGTTTTTGCTATGATGACTGCAGTGGGGATAACTGGGTGGTTGGGCAAATCCCTTAACCCATCCACGGTGAATGCACCCACCATTATTTTAACTTTAGCGGTGGCAGACTCCATTCATATCCTTATTTCTCTGTTTCACTCGATGCGTGAGGGTAAAAACAAGCAGGAGGCCATATGTGAGTCACTACGGATAAATATGCAGCCAGTCTTAATCACGAGTGTCACGACAGCTGTCGGTTTTCTCTCCATGAACTTTTCCGACGCACCTCCATTTAGAGAACTTGGCAATTTGGTGGCCATTGGTATCATTGCTGCGTTTATTCTCTCTACTACCTTTTTGCCTGCTTTGATGGCAATTTTACCTGTGCGAAGAAAACAGGAAGGGAGTGAAGCTGCTCTCTCCAAACCATGCGACTGGCTGGCTGAACTGGTGGTGAAACGCAAAGATCAAATCTTCTGGGGTTTTTTAACTCTGGGAGTAGTTGTAACGGCAGGAATGTTCCGTATAGAACTTGATGATGATTTTATCAGGTATTTTGATGAGCGCTATGATTTCAGGCAGGCCACCGATTTTGCCGAAAAACATATTACAGGGTTCAATGTCATTGAATATTCACTTGAATCTGGTGAATCTGGAGGCATCAATGAACCTCGCTACCTGGAAACTATAGAATCTTTTGCAAACTGGTACCGTTCCCAGCCAAATGTCTCCCATGTGTATACCGTGACTGATATTATGAAACGGCTCAATAAAAACATGCATCAGGATGATCCTGCCTATTACAAAATCCCTCAGGGCAGAGAGCTTGCCGCTCAATATTTACTGCTCTATGAAATGTCACTGCCCTTTGGGCTGGACACAAATAACATAATCAATGTTGATAAATCATCCACGCGCTTTGTCGTAAGACTCACAGATGTAACCTCCAAAGAACTCAGGCAAATGGATGACAAGGCCAGGGAGTGGCTCAAGGCCAATGCTCCTGAAAACATGTTTACCTATGGTACAGGTTTATCAATGATGTTTGCCCATATTTCCGAGCGTAATATTAAAAGCATGCTTGGGGCATCCTTTGGAGCTTTGATACTGATTTCAGCCATTTTGATTCTGGCTTTGCGCAATTTTCGTATTGGGCTGGCAAGCCTTATTCCAAATCTGGCACCAGCTTTAATGGCTTTTGGTTTTTGGGGCATTTTTGTTGGCCAGGTTGGCCTGGTTGTCTCCATCCTGGCTGCCCTGACTCTTGGAATAGTTGTAGATGATACCGTTCATTTCCTCTCTAAATATCTCTGGGCAAGAAGACATTATAAAATGGAACCAGAAGATGCGGTGCGTTATGCCTTTCACACTGTCGGTACGGCACTCTGGGTAACCACCATTGTTCTTGTTGCCGGATTTTTGGTGCTTTCCCTGAGTGGCTTTAGTCTCAATTCTGACATGGGTTTAATGACTGCTTTAACTATTTTTATAGCCCTGGTGATGGACTTTCTATTTTTACCAACCTTGGTGATGAAAATTGACAGAGGGACTATCTAATTTTATTTAATATTTATCACAGCTCAAACACTCTTCACTTCTACATCAATACCATTGGAGTATGAAATGAAAAATCGTATTTTCCTTTTAGTCATTGCCCTTCTAGCTGTATTTCCTTTCTCTGCTTTAGCCGAAAATGCTGAGGATAGAGGTATCTCTATTGCCAGAGAAGCTGACCTGCGAGATCAGGGATTTCAGGATTTCACCAGTAGTATGAAGATGGTGCTTAGAAACCGTCACGGCCAGGAAAGTATCAGAGAGATTAGAATAAAAACCCTTGAAGTTGAAAATGACGGTGATAAAAATCTCAATATTTTTGACACACCCAAAGATGTCAAGGGTACTGCTTTGCTTACCTTTACCCATAAGGTTGGTGACGATGATCAGTGGCTGTATCTACCGGCTTTGAAAAGAGTGAAAAGGATCAGTTCCCGTAATAAGTCAGGCTCCTTTATGGGGAGTGAGTTTGCCTATGAAGATATTTCCAGCCAGGAAGTGGAAAAGTATACCTATAAGTGGCTGCGCGATGAGAAATATGAAGGTATGGATTGCTTTGTATCTGAACGGTATCCTGTTGATAAAAATTCTGGGTACACCCGTCAGCTTGTCTGGATGGATACAAAAGAATATCGGGCTCACAAAATTGAATTCTATGATCGCAAAAATGCCCATTTGAAGACTCTGACCATCAAAGGCTACCAACAGTATCTCAATAAATATTGGCGTCCTGATGAAATGTCCATGGTAAACCATCAAAATGGAAAAAGTACTGATCTTTTTTGGTCAAATTATACCTTCAGAGTTGGCTTGAAAGATAAAGATTTTAACAAGAACAGTTTGAAAAGATCCAGGTAGAGCAGTGAGTAAATCCATTTGCATTGCTGTATTCTTAGCTTTTTTCCTTACTTGCTATCCTGGCCACCATGCTGTTGCAAGCCAGTGGTCAGGTTATGTAGCGCTGGAGGGTCGCTATTTTTGGGAGAAATCACTACACCGTGACCAGCGAGAGCAAAATGGATCTGTAAGCTTTGAACCTGAATTTTATCATGAGTGGGACAATGGTTCCTCCTTTGTGTTTGTTCCCTTTGCACGCCTTGATAGTAGCGACAGTGAAAGAAGTCATTTTGATTTGAGAGAGTTGAATATTCTTTACCTGGCTGATAGCTGGGAACTCCACGTTGGTATTGGTAAAGTTTTCTGGGGAGTCACTGAATTTATCCATCTGGTTGATATAATCAACCAGACAGATAGCATTGAATCAATTGACGGCGAGGACAAACTGGGGCAGCCAATGATTCACTTATCGATTCCACGTAATTGGGGGACCCTTGATGCTTTTTTGCTGCCATATTTTCGTGAGCGTACTTTTGCCGGTAAAAATGGCCGCTTGCGCCCTGGTCTTTTGATAAATACAGAACAGGCTCGCTACCAAAGCGCTGCCGAACAGTCTCACCTAGATCTGGCTATACGTTACAGCAATACTTTCGATGATGCTGATGTTGGAATTTACTATTTTAATGGTACTGCCAGAGACCCTCTTTTTCTCCCTGAATTTAATGCAAGTGGCATACGCCTGATCCCATATTACTTGCAGATAGAGCAGCTTGGCCTTGACGTCCAGATGGTAGCAGGCGAATGGCTCTGGAAGCTTGAAGCCCTGCAGCGAAACAGTGACGATGAGAGATATTTTGCCGCCACAGGCGGCTTTGAATATACTTTTGTAAGTGTCAAAGACACTAATATGGATTTAGGAATGATTGGTGAATTTGTCTGGGATGAAAGGCAGGAGGGTGCCACTACTTTTGCAGAAAATGATGTACTTGTTGCCTGTCGACTGGCCGTAAACGATGCAGCATCGACCGAATTGCTGACAGGTGTACTCCAGGATCTTGACAGCAACAGCAAACTTTTTACTCTGGAAGCTAGTCGCAGGTTTGGTGACAACTGGAAATTACGACTGGAATCAGTCATATTTATTGATCCCGAAGAAACAGACCAACTCTACGACCTGCGCGATGATGATTACCTGCGTTTGGAATTATTGTATTATTTTTAGGAAGCTATAGTTGCAATCCAGAAAAATTCTCAGTTTATTGAGTGGTAGAGTTGAGTTCATTTTGAACAGCGACAGCTATTGTGTCCATCATGTAAGGCTTTTTAATGAATTGTCCCGCTCCGAGTCGTTGGAGTTCTTTCACTCTTTCTGTTTCGGCAAATCCGCTGGCGATTATGGCTTTTTGGGTTGGGTGAGTTTTGAGGATTTCTTTATAGGTATCAAGTCCATCCATTCCTGGATCCATGATCATATCCAGGATGAGCAGGTCTGCAACCTGATGTTTAAGGTGCTCCACCGCCTCTTCTCCTGAAGCCGCAACAGAAGCAGTATAATTCAATCTTTCCAGTATTTTCTGGGTAATGAGTCTTTGCTCTTCACTGTCATCAACAATTAATATTTCTTGCCCACTCCCCAGATATTGTGAAATTGGATTATTCTCCATGTCTTGAGGGATACTCTCCCTGGTATGCGGAAGGTAGAGATAAAAGGTTGTGCCATCACCTACACTGCTTTCTATATCAATTATACCATGGTGGTCCTGGACCGTTCCCCACACAACGGCCATGCCAAGACCTGAGCCACTGCGACCCATCATTTTTTTAGTATAAAAGGGCTCAAAAATACGTTCTTTATCTTCTTCAGATACTCCATGACCATTATCTGAAATTTTTACAGTGACAAAATCTTCTTCGCGAAATTTTCCATACCCTCCCTTGGCAAAGTGAAACTTGTGAAGATAGGCAGATAGAGTGATATCTCCGCCGTCAGGCTGTGCTTCAGCAGCATTTGTAATAAGGTTCATGATGGTTTTACGGATGTGTATAGCTGAACCATTTATAGTCAAGCTATTCTGGCTGAGATCGGTATGTATCTGAATATTTTGATGGTATGACATTAATTTTCTATATTCAAGGGAGCCTAAATACTCTTGAATGACTGTATTTATGTCCAGAATTTCTGCTAAATTGACTCCACGGCGAGTGAGAGTCAGTAAATCCTGGACAATATCCGCTGCCTTCTGCCCAGAATCTTGAATGGTCTGCAGTGGCTTGCGTAAAGGATCATCTTTATCAAGTTTGTGCAGTATCAGTTCAGGGTAACTGACAATACCTGATAAAACATTGTTGAGGTCGTGAGCAACACCTCCAGCGAGTGTACCAATGGCTTCCATTTTTTGGGCACGCAAAAGCTTGGCTTCGACTCTTTCACGTTCTTTCTGTAGCTCTATTTTTTCTTCAATTTCGTTGAGGAGGAGTTTGTTTTTCGTAGTTAATTCTGCAGTACGTTCATCAACTATTTGTTCAAGTGACATATTGACGTCCATGAGATCTTTTCGCAGTCTTTCTCCGTGTATTTCGAAAAAATAGGCGAAAATACCAACAACAAAATAAGCCCTTAAAAAACGAACTTCAAAAGTAAATTGATAATCCTCTATAAAAGGAAACTGTGAACCTGTAAAAATTATCATAATTACAGGCAGGGACATTAGAAAGGATAAAATTATGCCATAAAAAGACCCGAGCAGGTAACAGGCTAAAAGTGGATAGGTAAAATACCAGACAAAAGCGGAACCAGAAACTCCACCAATTGCATACAGATAGATAAAAAAAATGGCCATTGCATAATCTACGCACGCCAGTGTTATATTTTTCTGAAATATAGCAATAGTGCCAATTGCAAACAGGAAGATGATTCCAACAAAAGAGATGATGTAATGCATCGCAATACGGCGTCTCTCTTCTATGTTGGTATCAGAAATGAGTTTGTCAGTTAAGCTGCTTATCTTTTTGTTCCAGCTTATTTCCATTGTCTGCAGGTACTAAATAATGGAGAAGAAAATCAGTTCCTTAAGGGACTTGGATAGTTCTTGCTGCAATGTTTATATAGTTAATATTATATGTTTAATCGGGATATAGGTCTAATTATAATATATTGTGATTTCCACCAGAACTCAGTTAGAAACTAAAAGAGAGGGGACCTAT
>CAMYOP010000029.1 GCA_947260045.1 uncultured Desulfobulbaceae bacterium | reverse complement strand
GCTGTTATTCACATGGAACAGTCATTGGTCGGAAAGGTTTTCGACAGTCTGACGGTATTCCCGCCAATGGAACCTTTTCGCTCAACCAGATAGACGTAATACCCTGAATCGGCAAGATCCAGAGCTGCCTGCATCCCTGATATTCCACCGCCGACAACAATAACGGATCCAAATGTTCTATCCTCTGGCATGTAACTCCTCCAGTTTAAAGGATTTATTTTCAGCAAATCCAATATATAACTTTTTACTACAATCTGGGACAACCAAACGTTCTATTTGCCAGGAGCAACCAGAGCATCTGAAACTATTTCCCACAGGTATTTCACTTCTATACCTAGATCAAACTCATGATTAAGAGATTCGTTTATCTGATCTCGACAGGTATGACATGGAGTGATAACTATCTTTGCGCCAGTTTCCTTAATTTGTCTGGCTTTGACTCTGCCATAAAAAACTCGTTCAGCAGAGTATTGTGTTGTCCACAACCCACCACCAGCTCCACAACAGTAATTTCCATATCTGTTGGGAGTCATTTCTACAAAATCCTGACAACAAGTCTTGGTAATCAATCTTCCTTCTTCAAAGTATCCCACACCAAAAGCATCAAGTGACTTCCGGCCGTAATTACAAGGATCCTGATAGGTGGTAATTTTCTTTTGCCTGGTGCCATCAAGTTTAATTTTGCCAGCTTCAATATATTCAACCAACAGATCAAGCACAGAAAATATTTCGAATTCTTCCAGAACTTCTGGGTACCATTTTTCAAGGCCCATTCTGGTTGCATAATAGGCATGTCCGCATTCAGGCAACAAAATAGTCTGACAATTAAGACGCCTTGCATTGTCAACGATTCGACTGACAATGGTTTTCATGGCCTTATCATCACCTGAAAAAAAACCCCAATTCACACCTTCCCAATTATCGGCTGGAATTGTCCAAGTTTCTCCAGCTGCATGAAGTATTTTCCACAAAAATTTCAGGTTATCAGGTTCGGCAAAGGGGTCCTTTGAGTTAACAGTCATCAATAATCTGGCACCCCTCATATCAATGGGCACCTTAAAACCTGGACAGGATTCTTCAGCGAGCTCATTGCCAATCTCTGTAAGCAGCTCTAAAAAATCTTCCTTTGGTATACCCATATTATTACCTCGCTCAAGGCAGGTAACAACACCTCGCTGCAAACCATCTGGAACTTTATCTCTATCGCATCGAGCGCGTAATCCATAAATAAGTCCAACAATATTCATGTCCATGGGACACGCTTCTTCGCATTTCGCACAAAGAGTGCATTTCCACATCCAGTCGCTTGTTAATAATTCTTCCCCTAAGCCTAAAAATGCCATCCTGATGATCTTTCTGGGATCCAGACCATCAACACCAGTAATGGGGCAGGCACTGGCACAACTGCCGCAAGCCAAGCAGGTATCAGCATAGGAAGGATCATCATATAACTCTCTAGAAAGAGAACCAAGGGCCACAGGAGCAAGATCTGGGCTATGACTTTCTACTTTTTCAACAGGAGGAATATCGTTTTCGGTTTCAGGCCAAACCTTTGGCTGCCTACCAAATTTTTCACACAGAGCATTATACTCTTTCCACTTGATGGAATACTTACGCCCTGGTGCCTTTTGAGCGGGAAGTGTGCCAGCAGAAATCCAGTTCCGTATAGTATTGCGATGCACACCAAACTCATCAGCTAAATCGCTGACCTTGAATTCATACAACATCAGGGTTCACCTATTACTCCTGTTCATTACCAATTATTTGCCAAACCATTTGACTTGCGCTGGTGACTGCATCCTGTACAACAGGAGAAAGCTGTGGCAATATTTCTGTTTCTGCTTTTTCCACCTGTACCGCAACAATAAAGACCTCCATGTCCGTATGCTCTTCCAACTCACTGAGCATATTTACTGTTGGAAACTGATGAAGGGAAAAATCATGAATTTTATCATGGGGAATAGTTGAGGGAATAATCTCAAAGACCTCGCCGGGCTTTTTACCTGTGAACCTTACAGAATCTACAATAACGAGCATCCCTGGCCTATTCTTAGCTGACAGTAAAAAATCCAGCAATAATTCACGCACACCAGTACCAGCGTCAACCAAGCTCACATGCGAGGGAATAACATATCGACTTTGCAGATCTTGCATAACAGCGGGACCAAAGCCATCATCACCAAGCAATACATTTCCACAGCCACACACAAAAATTCTCTGCCCCATCAAGCCTCACTCCTTAGTTGTGCAAACTATACTTTGTGTGCAAACTTATTGCAATTTTATTTAGAAGAAAAACCATCTTTTCCTTGTTTTTCTGTAAATTTCTTATAATATACAGGTATCAACAATAACGACTATATCACGAACCGCAGCTCATAAATGCACAGTTTGCACAAAGTTCGCACAAGCAGGCACGGAAAAATATTTACCATTGCGATAGAGATATCAGACATGCATTTATTTCATTGTGAAATCCACAATCGTTCAAAATATAATTTATCCCCTGGGTTTTTTTGTTGTAAAATCAATCCAAAAGTGGGGAAACAGTCGTCCACACCTAAAGCACCAACCTACCAATATACTGACTTTGCAAGTGAATCAAGAGACTGCCGATATCCGGCGCAATTCAACCCATTTCTTAACCACTCGCATTAAATGTGAGCCAAAGGGCTGAAAGGAGGAAAAAATGTCACGACAATTTCACAACAAGGAAGCAGCAACAGACGTCAGCCGACGAGGATTTATCAAAGGCTGCACTATAGCTGCTGCCGCAATGGGACTGAGCGAAAGCATGGTTCCGAAACTTGTTGAAGCAGCGACTTCACCAACACGGCCACCTGTCGTCTGGTTGCATTTTCAGGAATGCACCGGATGCACGGAAACCCTGCTTCGAGCTTCTCATCCGGATGTAGGCAGCCTTATTCTTGACACCATTTCCCTTGATTATCACGAAACAGTGATGGCTGCAGCTGGCCATCAAGCAGAAAAATCACTCCACGACACCATAGAAAAATATGAAGGAAAGTTTCTTCTGGTTGTCGAGGGAGGAATCCCTACAAAAGATGGCGGCATCTACTGTCAGATAGCCGGCAAAACTGCTATGGCGATACTGGCTGAAGTTGCCCCGAAAGCAGCAGCCATCATAGCAATTGGCACCTGTGCCACCTTTGGCGGCATCCAGGCAGCCCAACCCAATCCAACAGGTGCTGTTGGTGTAAAAGATCTGGTCCAGGGAACTCCCATTGTTAACATTTCCGGTTGCCCACCAAACCCTGTAAACTTCCTTGGCACTGTCTTACATTACCTGACATTTAAACGCCTTCCAGCTCTTGACAAACTAGGGCGGCCACGTTTCGCCTATGGACGTAAAATACATGATCATTGCGAGCGCCGAGCTCACTTTGACGAAGGTCGTTTTGCCGAAGTATTTGGCGATGAAGGTCACAAGCAAGGTTATTGTCTCTATAAAGTCGGCTGCAAAGGACCAGAAACATATGCCAACTGTCCTTCAGCCCGTTTCAACGACGTCGGGGTTTGGCCCGTCAGCGTCGGCCATGGTTGCGTTGGTTGCACAGAACCTAATTTCTGGGACTCTATGACTCCATTTTACGAGCGTCTTCCAGGTGTCAACATTCCAGGAAGTGGCGAAGGCATTGTTACCGGGGCTGGCTCTGCTGGTAAGAAGATCCTCGGAGTAACCGCTGCTGCTGTAGGTATCCATGCCGCTGTTGGTATAGGCAAAAAAGTGCTGAAAGGCAATAAATCAGAAGACCAGGAATAAAGAAGACCTGTAGGAGAATACGATGGCACAAAGAATTGTGGTCGATCCGGTCACCAGGATCGAAGGCCACCTAAGAATAGACGCTGAAGTTGACAACGGATTTATCACCAAGGCTTGGTCATCCGGGCAAATGTGGCGCGGAATTGAAAATATCCTTCAAGGCCGTGACCCAAGGGATGCATGGGTGTTTACCCAACGGATATGCGGTGTCTGCACTACCGTTCATGCCCTAGCCTCAGTCCGAACCGTCGAAAACGCCCTTGGCCTGGAAATACCAATCAATGCCCAGTATATTAGGAATCTTGTCCAGTCAATCCATGCCCTGCATGATCACATAGTTCATTTCTATGTCCTCTCCGCACTTGACTGGGTTGACGTTGTTTCTGCCCTCAAAGCAGACCCCAAAAAGACCACCCAGCTTGCTGAATCTATCTCCAACTGGCCCGGAAATTCAACAAACAGATTTAAAGCCGTACAGGCAAAGGTACAGGCAATTGTTGACAGTGGTCAGTTAGGGCCTTTTGCCAATGCATACTGGGGACACCCTGCAATGGCCCTGCCACCTGAGGCAAACCTGATGGCAGTGTCTCATTACCTGGAAGCACTTGATTACCAACGCAAAGCAAACGAAGCCCTGGCTATCATTTCCGGCAAAACACCTCACATCCAAAACCTTTCCGTTGGCGGCGTAACCGCAGCCATCAACCTGGACAACGAAGCCACCCTCAACATGGAAAGGCTCTACTGGGTAAAACAACTGGTTGAAGAGGTTCGTTCTTTTATTCATAATGTTTATATTCCTGATATTGTAGCAGTTGCTGCTCTTTACAAAGACTGGCTGCAATACGGCGCAGGCGTTACCAACTACATGGCGGTTCCTGATATGGTGCTGGACACCAAAGGTGAATCTTTCGACCTTCCAGGCGGCACCATAATGGGAGGCGATCTTACCACGGTAAAACCAATCAAAAGCTTTAACGATCCTTATTTTCACGACAACGTAGCCGAGTGTATTTCTCATTCATGGTATGATGGTGACTGGACCAGACATCCATACGAAGAGGATACTGTTCCAAAATATACTGAATTCCAAGATGATGGAAAATATACCTGGTTAAAAGCACCACGCTTCCAGGGCGAGCCCATGCAAGTCGGCCCTCTTGCCCAGGTACTTGTTGGCTATGCCCAAGGCCATGAGCTTACGGTAAAATATTCTAATGATGTCCTTGCCAGAATCAGTGGCCTTGCTGGTGTAAATGTAGGACCAGCGGTACTCCATTCTACTCCTGGCCGTCACGCTGCACGAGCAATTCGAGCGGCAATGCTCAGCGACCTTGCTCTCAAGCACTGGGATCTTCTCGTCGACAACATTGGGTCCGGTGATTTGGAAATTTTCAACAAACCAACATTTCCAAAAGGCATCCAGAAAGGAGTTGGATTCCATGAAGCCCCACGTGGAGCTCTGTCACATTGGATTGTTATCGAAGATGGAACTATCAAAAACTACCAGTGCGTTGTGCCTTCCACCTGGAATGCCGGCCCACGTGATGACAAAGGAAAAGCAGGTCCATACGAGGCCTCTCTTATTGGCAACCCTATGGCCCAGCCTGACATGCCGCTAGAGGTGCTGCGAACCATACACTCCTTTGACCCATGCATTGCCTGCGCTGTACATATGTTAGATCCATACGGCCAGGAATTTGCCAAAGTCAAGGTCTTGTAGGGTTCTTCGAATGCGTCCTTTGAAAAAACACTCCATATTTATTTCCATGAGCGAATATTTTTTAGAAGAAAATATTCGCTCATGCAGGCGTGCAAATGCCTTGAAAATGACTGGAGACAGTAAAAAGATGCTTCGAAGTTACAACCGACAATCCTCCATATCAAGACAATAGGAGGTCACAATGCTTTATGTTCAACACCACGCCTGGAGCATTTTGCTTCGCCTTTATCATTGGTGCTTTGCGTTGTCCATCGTTGCACTTGTAACAACTGGACTTTATATCAACGCGCCATGGACCAATACCATGATAGAAGGCAGCAGCAGTTTTCCCATGGCAACCATGCGTTACATTCACTTTATTGCAGGATTTGTCTTTACAGGTGCAATACTTGCCAGGCTTTACCTGTTATTTTTTGGAAACAAACAGGAACGCTTCTGGGACTTTCTTCCTGTTACTCCAAAAAATATCAAAAATGTTTTTGAAACGCTCAAGCTCTATTCCTATATTTCTGACAAGGGAGACCACAGAATTGGTCATAATGTCCTTGCTGGAACCATATATGGCCTCACCTTTCTGGCTGCAGCAGCTCAACTCACGAGTGGTTTCTACATGCTGTACCCTGAAAGCCTTGCCTGGCAGGGTTGGGGACTCATGTTGTTTGGTACCCAGCAAGAAGCCCGCTTTATTCATCACCTGCTTATGTGGTACTTTATTCTTTTTGCTGTAGCTCATCTCTATCTTGTGATATGGAATGACGTAAAGACGAAAGAAGGACTCGTTTCCTCAATCTTCAACGGCACAAAATACGAGCCCAAAAAACTATAAACTTACCAGGGAGCAGCTAGCCTGCTCCCTTTCCTTCCCTATTTACACTTACACTATGACAGAAAATATTAAGAGAAAAACCGTCGGCATCCTCGGTATCGGTAACTACTTGGTTCGAGATGAAGGCTTTGGAGTTCATTTTATCGAGCGCCTGACAAAACAGTATGACTTACCTGACAATATAGAAGTGTTAGATGGCGGTACTGCAGGCATCATGCTTTCTCCCTTTATTGAACAACTTGATATTTTATATGTTATAGACACCGTTGCCATCGACGGTGAACCTGGCACTATACACCGATTTACCGATAAGGATGTAAGGTCAGGAAACATAGCCACCAGGCTGTCCCCTCACCAGGTAGGCTTGCTTGAAATTCTCGACATCTGCCGCCTGCGTGACAAAGCCCCGCAATATGTAGAAATGATTACAGTTATCCCTGAAGATTTGACAAGTGGGATAGAACTTACAAAATGCCTGGAGCCCAAGCTCGATGAAGTTATGCAAATCCTGCTTGCAGAGCTCAAAAAAATCGATTGCGATATCAGACCCAAAGAGTAGTCAAACATGCACGAACTCTCACTTGCTCAAGGCCTTCTTGAACAACTAAAGTCTATATGCTCAGAGCATGGTGCAACAAAAATTACAAAAGTATCCTTATCTATTGGCAAGCAATCCGGCATAGTAATAGACTCCTTTGAATTTGGATTTGAGATTTTATCCAAAGATGAAGCCATAACCGAAAATGCCGTTTTGGAAATACTAACAGTTGACCCGACAAGTCGTTGCATGGACTGCAAGGCTACATTTGCCGGTTTTGAATATACCAGCTGTAAACACTGTAACTCAACGAATCTCCGATCCTATGGTGGAGATGATCTTGTTTTGACCCAGGTTGAAATGGAGTAAAACTATGTGCGACACATGCGGGTGCCCAACCCCAGATGATCATTTTGAACATAAAAAACTCGTGGTAGACATCAACCAAAGTCTGCTTAAAGCCAATAACGAGCAGGCACAGAAAAATAAAATACACATTGAATCCCTTGGTGCCGTAGGTATCAATATGATTTCAAGCCCTGGCTCAGGTAAAACAACATTACTTGAACAGACCATCGAAAAACTCTCTCCACGCTTTAAGATCGGAGTTATTGAAGGTGACATAGAAACTGAACGCGATGCTGAACGAATACGCGCTAAAGGTGTTCCGGTTGTCCAAATTACAACTGGTGGGGCTTGCCACCTTGACGCCAGACTTGTACATAAGGGTATCCATCAGCTTGTAGACCAAGGGCATGAGCACTTTGACATTATTTTCATCGAAAACGTAGGGAACCTCGTGTGCCCAGCCACTTTTGACCTGGGCGAGCATCAACGAATAGTTTTACTCTCTGTTCCTGAAGGTTCTGACAAGCCAGCAAAATACCCCAAACCGTTTCAGAGCTCTGACGGTTTCCTTATAACCAAAACAGACCTGCTTCCATATTTTGACTTCTCCATAGAAGAATCCAAAAGGGAGGCACTCCTGCTCAACCCAGATCTTTTTATTTTTGAATTATCATCCACAACAGGCAAAGGAATGGAAGCATGGTTGTCTTATCTGGATGAACTGCAAAACTCTGGAGAAAAAACACCTTAAAAAAATACTGCACTCACTCCTTTTTCCGTACTCGGAAACGACACGTAAGAAGCGCTAAGACATACCCTGCACCTTGTCGAACCTAACCTCCTCTCCTACCTGATAGCGCTTGCGCCGCAGGTCTTGCCAGCTTTTGCTTGCCACCATGCCAATATTATGATAGAGTCCAAGGTTTATTTGAGAAACTGAAGTACACCATTATCACAAATACAAAATGCCTGAAAGCTGTTTCCTGGGCCATTTATTTTACGCCATATATATAGTTACAAAAACGAAAAAAAGAAGGTAATCCAATTGAATACGAAAATTTTAGTTGCCAATCGTGGTGAAATCGCCATTCGGATTATTCGAGCAATCCAAGAGCTCAACTACGAAGCGGTCGCCATTTACGAAACACCTGATAAAGACTCAAGACACATTCGTATCGCAAATGAAGCAGTATGGGTTGGTCATGGGCCAAGAGCTGATTATCTCAATATCGATAAGGTTATAGATGCTGCCCTGAGACATGATTGCGTTGCGGTTCACCCCGGCTATGGTTTCCTCGCGGAAAATCCAGCTTTTGCAAAAGCATGCGAAGATGCTGGTCTTACATTTATCGGACCATCCTCAGACGTCATTCATAACCTTGGTAACAAGGTAATCGCCAGGCAAATCATGGCAGATGCTGGCATACCAATGACCCCTGGAACTAAAAACCTCAGCGCAGGTGACGAAGGTCTCAAAGAGGCAATTACCTTTGCTGAAGGCCATGGTTACCCCATTATGCTTAAGGCTACTGCAGGTGGAGGTGGACGGGGCATTCGCCGTGTAGAAAACGATGAAGAAATGAGCGAACAATATCCTATTGCTCGCTCAGAAGCGTTAGCTGCCTTTAATGATGACTCCGTATATCTTGAGAAAGTTATCGTTCAACCAAAACACGTAGAAGTACAAATCATTGCAGACTCCTCTGGTAAAACAGTTCATCTTGGCACCAGAGACTGTTCTATCCAGCGTCGCAATCAAAAGCTCGTAGAAATTGCTCCTGCTTTTCACTTATCACCAGAGCTCTGCGATGAAATATGCCAGACTGCCATTAAGGCAGCCAAAGCAGCAGGTTACACTAATGCTGGTACAGTTGAGTTCCTACTTGATAGTGACAACAAATACTATTTCATGGAAATCAATACCCGCCTGCAAGTAGAACACACTGTTTCTGAAATGGTGACAGGAATCGATATTGTTCGTACCCAGATTAAACTCGCTCTAGGTAAGGAACTGCTTTTTGATCAGGACGAAGTTGAAATCCGTGGCCATGCAATTGAAGTGAGAATCAATGCTGAAGATCCACGCAATGATTTCATGCCAGAAGGTGGAAAAACTGTTTCCGTCTATCGCTCTCCAGGTGGATACGGGGTTCGCCTTGACGGTTTTTGCTACCAGGGGTTCACCATTCCAGAAGTGTATGACTCTCTCCTTGTTAAGCTGACTGTTTTTGGCTGGTCATGGAATGAAACTGTAGATCGGATGCGAAGATGCCTGACAAACTTTGTCATCACTGGTCCTAAAACTACTATTCCATTTTACTTAAACCTCGTAGATGATCCTGATTTCAAAAAAGGAGACTTTGATACATCGTATCTCGAAACCCACACTCACCTTTTTGAATATGAAGAATACAAGAGTGAGGTGAATAAGTTAGCAAATTTGATCGCTGAAATTCACCACAAAGGGCAAAATACATACGCTGCCTGATTTTTCGCCAGCACATTATTACAGATAATTATAGATTCTTTAACTTCAAGGTAGATATATGAAACCAATCACCAGACATATGAGCCCATCAGAGGTGCTCAAAGAAGTACGGAATGGAGACGGTTATTTTATTACCAATACCGCCAGGGACATGTCCCAATCCGACTATAAAAATAGAATTCTTCTTCATACTGATCTCATGGCTGCACCGTATCGTGAAGATGCCGGTTATTTTTCATTGGAAATTACTGGTGGTGCATCCGTCCATGTTGATATACTTCGCAAACAGGTAGATCCTTTTCTCAAGCTTGAATTATTGCGGGAAAAAATGCCTAACACCATGTTTCAGACCTTGTGTCGTGGTGTAAACCTGTTTGGTTACCGTCCATACCCTCAGAATGTCATCCGTTTCGCGGTTCGTGAATTCGCAAAATATGTGGATGTTTGGCGTACCTTTGATTTCATGAATCATATCCCAAATATGCAGGCTGTATTTGAAGAAGTTGCCAAAGCGGGAAAAATTAATGAACCGTGTATCTGCTTTTCAACCGGACCAGAACATACCGACGAATATTATGTTTCAAAAGTTCAGGAAATCCTTGACGTAACAGGCGATGAAATTATCCTCTGTATCAAGAATCACGGTGGACTAGGTACCCCAATTAGAATTGGCAACTTGGTCAATTCTATTAAGCAGGCATACCCTGACCTTGTACTTCATTATCACGGACACAATACAGACGGTAATGATATAGGCCGCATCACTGCAGCCGTTCTTAATGGTGCTGAAATCGTTGATGCCGCAGATCACTCCTTTACCGGCTTTTATGGACCACCACCAATCCTCTCTGTAATTCAGACCCTGAAGGATTATGGTAAAGAAGCAATCGGCATTAATGAAGAAGCTGTGATCGCCTCCTCTGATGCTATTCGAGATGAACGTGCCCATTATGCTCAATTTGAAGCGCAAATTAAAGGCTTCCTGCCTACCGTTCAAATTCATAAACTCCCTGGTGGAGCGATGGGTAGCAGTCTTGAACAGGCCGTTAAAGGTGGTTTCCTCGACAAAATGCCAGACATCCTTCACAAGGAATTACCTAAAGTTCAAAAGGAACTTGGCAACTGGTGGAGCGTTACTCCTGGCTCCCAAATCCTATGGACAACTGCTGTGAGTAATGTCATGGAAGGGGAACGCTACGGAAACCCATCAGGAGACTTGAAAAATTTACTTCTTGGTAAGTATGGACCTTTTCCTTTTTACCAGCCAGATGAATGGATATACGAAAAAGCCTTTGGCAAAAACTGGAAGGAAACCATTGAGCAGGAAGGTGGTGTTGAAGAAATAGAGGACATGGATATAGAGAAGGAACGCGCCACCCTCACTGAACGGATTGGCAAAACTCCTACCGAGCAACAACTGGTAACCTATTTACAGCATCCAAATGATGCTGTCGAATTCTTCAAATTTGAAGAAAAATTTGGCCAGTCATATGTTCTTCCCCCTTCTATCTTCCTTCGCCAAGGCGGGTTTGAGTTAGGTGAAACTTTAATTTTTAAAGATCACCACGGACAACAGCATATGATTGAGGTTGGTCCGGCACAGGAAGGTGGTGAAGGTGAAACAAACATCTATCTTAATGTCGATCACCATCAAAGAATGTTTGAATTTGAAGCTGAGCAAGTCACTGGAACGGCTGCGGTTGCTACTCTTTCCAAAGAAGAGATTGTTGATCTTGCCAAAATCGGTGATCACCGAGCTCCTTTTGCCGGAAATGTTTGCGAAATTAGCGTGGAAATTGGCCAGGAAATTGAAGCCGGCGAAAATATTGCCATACTTGAAGCAATGAAAATGCAGACACCAGTTATCAGTGAAATTGCAGGGACCGTGACTGTTATCAGTACCAAGATTGGTCAGGCTCTGAAACCAGGTGATAGAATTTTGAAAATCGATACGGGCGAAGAAGAATAAACCTATTTCTTTTCCTGCTAAAAGCTTAACCGACCTGAGAATGAGATCCTCTATTCTTTAATTTCAGGTCGGTTAAACCCTCCCTTCTCATACCATGGTCGACTGATTTGCATGTCGACCAGTTCAAAGACAACCGCCTCAATTACCAAATATACTGCTGCATTCTGGCGGACACAACCGATAACACTCTCTCCATGGTGCCCCAGGGCTGCATGCAAATGAATTAACGGTTCGTCCTCGTTCCAGAAGATGGAACCTGTTCCCAATATTTCATTAACATTGTCGACATGTTGCCATACTGGATCAGGAGGCATTATCGGTTCTTTGGGGCCAATAACTACATTGGCACTTGCAACTCCTCCAAATATCTGGAACCAGCTCCCAAGGAGGTTTTCTTTCATCACCAGCTTTTTTAGGCCGTCAAAGATATCCTCACCATGATCAAAACGTACGTAAAAAACTCTGCCTATTTTTCCCGAATTATATTCCATGCTCTATGGCCCTTGCTCAGCTGCTCATCTTTAATTCATTTGGAATCAGTTTCTTGTTGCTCTTGTGCCGCTTTCAATAAACGAAATATTTCCCGACTGTATTTTCGGTTCCTGTTTAAACAGTAGTGGTGGGCAATTCTGCTTAATTCCAGCGTATCTATCGATTCAAAAGCTAACTTAATTTCGCCTACAACTTCACTGTGCCAGTTTTCATCAAAATCCAAATTTTCTTTTCTGGCTTCACTCTGTTGCTCAATGGCTTCACTCAGTAACCTGTCACGAAAAAACTCAAGCTCGTGAAACCTTTTTTTCTGTTCAAGGTCTGAGCCTTGCCTGTTTGCCATAAAACTGTATAAGTCGTCCAGTGGCTCTTTCCTTAAAATTTTTGTGATATATTTTATTTGGCGTTTTTTTGCTCCTCCCTTAAGAGATGCAATTTCCTTAAAAAGAGTTCGTATATCTTCTTCAAGCGGAATTTTACGAATAATGGCTTGGGGCTGCTGGCTTATTTCAACCACCAACTGTTCTAATTGCTTTATCCTTCTTTTCTGCTCAGTTCTGCTTATTTCCATAACCTGTGACTTTCTCCATGAATCATTTCACTACAGTTTTCATTGATAACGAATAATGCTATAGTACTCCCACACATTAAAATGTCACTTTGAATTCATATTTTACCGTACAAATATATTATCCTACAAGGAGTTTTGCCATGCCATCTTACAATCCATTCACCATAACCCAGCCCACAGAAATTCATTTTGGACAGGGAATCATTCAATCACTTCCTGCTGTAATTAAGCAAATTGGCGGCAGTAAACCTCTTATTGTAATTGACCCAGGCCTTGAACAAGCCGGTCTTGATAAAGGTATCCTCAAACACCTCAAATCAGATAAAATTTCATACAAAGTATACAATAAAGTTGATCCTGAACCTGGCCTCAAACTAGCTGATCAAGGAGCCAAAATAGCCCTTAAAGGTGGATGTGACTGCGTTGTCGGTATTGGTGGAGGCTCTGCCATGGATATTGCTAAAGCCATAGCCATTCTCATGACAAACGGTGGGAAAGCAGAAGACTACATCGGGCTTGGAAAAATTAATAAACCGGGCGTGCCTAAAATAATGGTGCCAACATCTGCGGGTACAGGAGCTGAGGCTACATTTACTGCTGTTTTTATAAACGAAAAAACAGGATCTAAGGGTGGAATGAATGGCGATCCATTATACCCTGAAGCGGCCATACTGGATCCAGAATTGACTCATAGCCTCCCTCCTCATGTAACAGCCACAACTGGCATCGATGCCCTGACCCATGCTTTAGAATCATACACATCTATCCAGGCTCACCCAATTTCTGAGATGTATTCAACCTCAGCCATTTCTCTTATCAGCCAGAATATACGAACTGCTTATGCAGATGGGAGAAACATGGAGGCCCGCTCCAACATGCTCCTGGCAAGCTTAATGGCTGGCAAAGGCCTTGCCATGGCCGGAGTGGGCCTTGTCCATGCAATGGCCTATCCCTTGGGTGGTATGTTTGGCATCCCCCATGGTTTGGCAAATGCCGTTCTTTTACCATATGTTACAGAATATAATGTTATCGGTAATTTACAAAAACATGCGCACATAGCAGAAATGCTTGATTTGGATATCAAAGGACTTTCACTGCGAGATGCTGCTGGCATGTCTGCAGCTGGACTACATGACCTAAATCATGATCTCGGCATACCAGCAAGTCTCGTCGACCTTGGGATCAGCGAAGATAGAATCCCTGAGATGGCAGATATTGCCTTAACCGTGGCTAGACCTGTTGAAAATAATCCTCGCCAACCAAGCAGAGATGAAGTAATTGCAATTTATGAATATGCAATGGAGGGAGAAGGCCCCTTTTAAAGATCGCAGCTGCCTGTCATTGCCTCAAGTGACAAACACGATCCCATATACCGTTAGCAGTATCCTCCTTTGACAGGAGTGGAAGAGTTACACTTTCATTCCTGTCGAGCAGGATCACTTGATTGGTTTCTGAATCAAATCCTGTTTTTTCACCTAGTATATCGTTTACCACAATCATATCAGCGTTTTTTTGGGAAAGTTTTCTCCTCCCCTCTTCCAGGTGATTATTACTTTCTGCTGCAAATCCTACCAAAAAATGATCTGAATTTTTTTGGACACCCAGCTCTTTGAGTATGTCGATATTATGAACGAGTTTGATATCACTGTCAGCATGCTGTTTTTTTATTTTTTTATCAGAATAGGTTTGAGGACGGAAATCAGCAACAGCAGCAGCTTTTACAATAATCGAATAATGTCCA
Organism: uncultured Desulfobulbaceae bacterium; assembly: GCA_947260045.1. Taxonomy (GTDB): domain Bacteria; phylum Desulfobacterota; class Desulfobulbia; order Desulfobulbales; family Desulfobulbaceae; genus CAMYOP01. Next base: position 13,693 of record CAMYOP010000029.1, on the reverse strand, counting down.
GCAATTGGCATAACAGCATCATGCATTTCCAGCGAAGTCTTTACTGGAATATATTCAACCCCTGCTGGCGGAGCCAGATTGACAGGACCGGAGACCAAAGTCACTTGAGCCCCTCTGCGTAGGGCAGTTCGGGCAAGCGCATAACCCATTTTGCCACTAGATCGATTACTGAGGTACCTGGCTGGATCCAATGGTTCTTGGGTAGGGCCGGCAGTTATCAGAATTTTTTGACCCGCAAGATCTTGGGGACAAAGTTGAGACAAAATAACTTCTCGGACTACATCCCATTCAGGAAGCCTTCCTGCGCCCTCATCTCCACAGGCAAGTGTTCCCTTCGCAGGATCCACCACAATGTACCCGAGTGCTTTCAAACGGGTTATATTAATCTGTGTGGCCTTATGATCATACATATAGCAGTTCATAGCAGGACAGATAATTACGGGCCTGGTACAGGCTAAAACAGTGGTGGTGAGCAGATCATCAGCCAGACCATTTGCCAGCCTGGCAATTGTATGAGCTGTTGCAGGGGCAATCAGAAAAAAATCTGCTTCACGAGCAAGATTAATATGTGACATGGCCTGATCAGGTTCTTCATCAAACATCTGTTTATAGACACGGTTGCCAGATAAAGCACTGAATGTAAGAGCAGTTACAAACTCCGTGGCTGCTCTTGTCATTACAATTTTAACCAGAGCTTCCTCATCAACCAGTGAGCGAACCCATCCGGCAACCTTAAAGGCTGCAATTGATCCAGTAACTCCAAGGAGTACATTGCAGCCAGCAAGGTTGGAAACAGATGATCTAGTACCTGTTGTCATATAAGAAGTTCAACAGCAATAAGTAATGATTCAAAAAATACTTAATTGGTAATTACTTCACCAAAAGGATTTAAACCTCCAGCTCCAGTCTTATCAATTGTCACATAGAGGGTCAGCTCTGCTTTACCCATTACGGTCTCACCTATGACCATCATGCAGTTTTTATTTGGCTTTATAAATGCCAAAAGAATTTCTTCTGATGTAACTTCACCCACAAGTTTCCATTTATTGCTTTCCATGGAACTAGTCATGAAATCTTTAAGAGAAATAGGATCGACATTACCGGAATATTTCCAGACACCACCCCTAAAAGATTCTGTTTTAATACCCATGGAAATGTCCCGCTCCCATTTAAGGTCAGTGGGCAGTTCAATATCCTGCAGGTCATCGGCAAAAGCAGAAAGAGGCGGCAAGGCTCCTTCCTTGCCATCGTCCATCTGATTATTGGCAAGCGGATTTTTTATTGATGAACAACCCGTCATTAAAACCAGCATAATAACGACCATCATCAGGTTGCCAACAAGTCCATGTAGATTTCTCTTCATTCCGATATTCCTCCAATTTCCTTGATAATAAAGTCAGCAAGCGGCTTACGCCCACCGCACCTAAGCCAAGTTCCTCTACAGTAAGGAGCATATTTTGTATACAGGCTCCGGCAGCTTGGCAATCTTTGGTGAAATCATAGATTGCTTCTGTATCCAGGTACACAATAATGAGAGAAGGAGCAGCTAATACGATGTGAGAATAGTGTGTTTGCTTTGCCAACTGGGCTTTAATTTCTGTATCAGAAACAGTTACAAAACGCCAAGGCTGATTATTAAGGCCAGAAGGAGCCCAGATTCCAGATTCAATAATTTTACGAAGCATTGTTCTGGAGACTGCCTCTTCTGTAAAATCACGAATCGAACGTCTTTTTTTTATGGTATCAAACACTGCTTCTGTCATGGTCTTCTCTTTTTTCCCTCTTATAAGGATGATGACTTGTTGTAAAAAAATACTCATTCATTGTCAACAAGCATTCGTTCTTCAATTGGGCCACTGTTCATGGATAATAGGTTGATTGATCATTGCCATAACGCCTTGATTCTGTTAAATGAGGCATCCATACAATTCTTTTCTACTTTTAAACATGATAAATTCAAATTCATTTCCACATTTAAAGCTGATTGATACCCATTGTCATTTGGACATGGAGGTATATGGTGAAAATTTGCCTTCAGTTGTTGATTCAGCGAAGAAAAAGGGCGTCACCCATATTATAACCATTGGCATTGATGCAAAAAGTTCCAAAAAATGTGCAAAACTTTCACGTGACTATCCTATGATATCCGCAACTGTGGGAATTCACCCCCATGGTGCTAATAAAATAAAAGAAAGTGATTATGATCTTCTGGTCAGCCTCAAAAATAATCCTGCCAATAAAATAGTTGGCTATGGAGAGATAGGGCTGGATTACGTAAAAAACTATGCGCCAAAAAATATTCAGAATCTCCATTTTGAGTCACAGCTTGAACTCGCCAGACACTTGCAACTTCCAGTCATTATTCACGACAGAGAGGCTCATGGCGATACCATGCGTCTATTACGCTCTGCTGCACCTTTTACACATGGTGGCGTAATGCATTGCTTCTCAGGTAACATAAAACTTGCCCATCAAGTGCTTGACCTTGGCTTACATATATCAATCCCCGGAATCGTAACCTTTATAAATGCACCCGACCTGCAAAGAGTTGCTAAAGAAATTCCACTTGATCGTTTACTGCTTGAAACCGATGGCCCCTTTCTCGCTCCTGTTCCTTTTCGTGGAAAAGTAAACTTACCTGAATACCTTGTCTATACAGCAAAAAAAGTAGCAGAAATTCGCCATTTGGACCTTGAAACAATCGCCTATCAGACAAGCGCTAACGCAAACGACCTCTTTCAGCTGGGTTTATAAAATATGATTTGCCATAATTTACTGAAAATAAAAGATAAAATAAATAAATCGGCCTTGCTGTGTAATCGAGACGATGAAAATATAAAATTAGTTGCAGTGTCTAAACGAAAAGATATACAAAAAATAAAAGAAGCCCACCAATGCGGTCAGGTCATTTTCGGCGAAAACTACCTCCAGGAGGCCCAGGATAAAATTCGCACTTTAGGTGACGGATATACCTGGCATTTTATTGGTAGCCTTCAAAGCAACAAGGCTAAGCTTGCTGTAGAACTCTTTGACATGATCGAAACCGTAGATAGACTTAAAATAGCCAAACTTTTAAACAAATACGCTTCCCAAATCAATAAAATCCTTGATATACTGATCCAAGTTAATATTGGCAGAGAAAAACAAAAATCCGGAGTATTTCCTGAAGAAACCGAAGCGCTCATCGTCGAGTTAAAAGAGATGCAACACATCAGAGTACAAGGGCTCATGGCCATACCGCCAAATTCAAATACTGAAGAGGTGAGATCATATTTTAGAGCTCTCAAAGAGCTTGGAGATTCCCTGGAACAAAAAAAGCTATTCTATAAATCGGATAATTATGAGCTATCTATGGGAATGTCTAATGACTACCCAATAGCCATTGCAGAAGGTGCTACCATGGTCAGAGTTGGCACCGCTCTATTTGGCCCAAGAAATTAAGAACACTTATTTGGAGTTGATATGAAAATTACAATGATTGGCACAGGATATGTAGGTCTTGTCACCGGAACCTGTTTAGCAGAGTTTGGTCACAAGATTACTTGTGTTGATAAAATAGAAGAAAAAATAGACGCACTTAAACAGGGCAAAATTCCGATTTATGAACCAGGTCTTGATGCACTTGTAAATAAAAATGTAGCTGATGGTCGTCTTCGGTTTACCACAAATCTTGAGGAATCTGTTCCTTCTGCAGAGGCAATTTTTATAGCCGTTGGCACGCCAACAAGTAGACGGGGTGATGGTTATGCTGACTTGACTTATATATATGCAGCTGCAAAAGAAGTCGCTCAATATCTCGACGGGTACACTGTAATAATTGACAAAAGCACAGTGCCTGTCGGAACAGCGCGACAAGTTTCCAGAATCATTAAAGATAATAACCCAACCGCTGACTTTGACGTGGCCTCAAACCCTGAATTTTTAAGAGAAGGTGCTGCTATCAGTGACTTTATGCGCCCTGACAGAGTTGTTATTGGTGTTGAAAGCCCAAAAGCGGAAAAAGTTATAAAGGATATTTATAAACCTCTTTATTTACTTGATACCCCTCTTATAAGCACAACAATAGAGACTGCAGAGTTGACAAAATATGCAGCAAATGCCTTCCTTGCTATCAAAATAAGTTTCATAAATGAGATTGCCAATGTCTGTGAAAAGGTTAATGCAGATGTGTCTGACCTTGCAAAGGCCATTGGTATGGATGGACGGATTGGCTCAAAATTTCTCCATCCAGGTCCAGGATATGGTGGCTCATGTTTTCCCAAGGATACGTTGGCTCTCATGAGAATCGTTCAGGAACATGGCGAAAGCCTGCGAACAGTGGAAGCAGCTGTTGAAGTCAATGCTGCCCAAAAAGCCCGTATGGTAAAAAAAATCAGAGACATGCTTGGAGGTTCTGAAGCTGGTAAAACTATTGGTGTTCTAGGCCTGACCTTTAAACCAGAGACAGATGATATGCGCGAGTCTCCAGCAGCAACCATTCTTCCAGCACTTCTTGAAAAGGGTGCCAAAATCCGTGCTCATGATCCAAAGGGAATGGAAGAGGCGAAATCATATCTGCCTGCTGATATAGAATATGTGCAAAACAGCTATGAAGCCTGTGAAGGAGCTGATGCTGTTGTGTTGCTTACAGAATGGAATCAATACAGAGCCCTGGATCTTAAAAGAATAAAGGAATTAATGAAATCTCCTATATTTATAGATCTTCGAAATGTTTATGACCCAAAAAATATGAAACAGTTAGGATTTAGATATACAGGAGTTGGAAGAATGTAGGGAGAAGGTAAAAATAAATATAGGTCCTGTCTTAAAAAAGGCAGGACCTATAAAAATTACTTGCGGCGAGAAGAAGCTCTTTTGGACGCTTTTAGTGGATTTATTCTAACTTTAACAATATTTATTTCTGGTTTTGCATGTGTAGCGAAATTACACAAGCCCAGTCTCCACTTTGCTGCGGGTTGAGCATATGTTTTACAATAGCTGGTGGCTTCTTCAACCACAACTCTGTCACAACCTTCACACTTTTCACTAATAGGTTGAAATGGTCCGGCACTATATTTAACTGTTTCATTGGCCTTCATGTTGCCAACCTCCTGAAAAAATATCAACTTTTACTTGAATCAAAAAAAAATCTTACCTAAAATAGTATCAACTACTATCTTTTCTTATAGAAGAACTAGTTTTTATAAAGATATTTTTAAATTCTGTCAATAAAAAATGGGAGAGGGCCAAAGCTTTTGCTTCGTTTAACCAATAAAATTTGCTCACTAGATAAAATCTCTGTTTAAATATTAAGTGATCTTGATGAAATCGTAAAAAAATAAGTGCTTTACAGAAAATAATAATGTAAATCTGCTTCAGCCTCATAATACTCTTCTGGAGAACAACTAATGCCGGTATATGTTTGGAAAGGAAAGAATTCATTCGGAGAAAAACGAAAAGGAGAACTTGAAGCACCGGATGAAAATGCCGCAAGAGGGCATCTCAAACGCTTGCGTATTGATTCTCCAACGGTCAAAGAAAAGCCTAAGGACCTTTTTGAGAATATAGCTTTATTTCAACCAAAAGTTACAGGGAAAGATATTGTAATTTTTACCAGACAACTCTCCACCATGATCGATGCTGGCTTGCCACTTGTCCAATGTCTCCAGATTTTAGCAAAACAACAGAGCAATTCTACTTTTCGAAAAATCCTGTTAGATATCCAGAGTGATGTAGAAACAGGAACCACCTTAGCCGATTCAATGCGCAAGCATCCAAAAGCCTTTGATGCCCTCTATTCTAATATGATTGAGGCAGGAGAATTAGGCGGTATTTTAGATACCATTCTCTCTAGACTTGCTGTTTTCAAAGAAAAATCAATGGCTCTGCAAAAGAAAATTAAGGGTGCAATGACCTATCCAGTAATCTGTCTAGCTATTTCACTCTTAATTTTAGTTGTCATCCTGGTGTTTGTTATTCCAGTGTTTGTAGAGATGTTTGAGAGTATGGATTCAGCTCTTCCAGCTATAACCCAGTTAGTGGTCGACATGAGTGATTTTGTGAAAGGAAATTTTCTTTATATTACTGTCGGTTCTATCTTTGCCTTTATGGGCTTTAAAAAGATTATCAACACAGAAAAAGGTCGAATCAAATTCGATGCATTTGCCCTTCATTCACCAGTAGCAGGGCCTCTAATCAGAAAAGTTGCTGTTTCAAAATTTACAAGAACGCTCAGCACTATGCTTCAAAGCGGTGTACCAATCTTAGATGCACTGCAGGTTGTTGCCAGAACTTCAGGGAATAAAATAATTGAGATTGCAGTGTTTCGCGTATCTGATTCTATTGCCGAAGGACGCCCAATTGCCGAACCGCTAGAAGAATGTGGAGTATTTCCCAATATGGTTGTACAGATGATTAATGTTGGTGAATCTGTTGGCGCCCTGGACACAATGCTTGAAAAAATAGCCGATTTTTATGATGATGAGGTAGACCAAGCCGTTGATAACCTAACAGCAATGATTGAACCTTTTATGATGGTTTTTCTCGGAGGCATGATTGGCGGTCTGGTTGTTGCCATGTATCTTCCAATCTTCCAGATGGCTGGAGGTCTTTAAAAGAATGACACTCTCCTTCAACAAGACGCTAAGCATTTGGAAACTCTGCTCTATGAGAGGTAACATTTGCTGAGTAATAATGTAACATACGAGCTTATCTTCCATTAAACTACCGTGTAGTCAAATTTGTTAACATACTGTATAGTAAAAAGATTTTCTGCATTAGACTTTATACTTAACTATATATTATTAGAATTATACAAGGAGCGATATTGTGGGTGAAATAATCGATATAATTGCCAGAGAAATTCTTGATTCACGTGGCAATCCAACTGTAGAAGTAGAAGTGTACCTTGAAACTGGCGCGGTTGGCAGAGCTGCTGTCCCTTCTGGCGCCTCAACTGGTAAAAGAGAAGCTCTAGAATTGAGAGACACCAAAAAGAAACGCTATGGTGGCAAAGGCGTTCAGCAGGCCGTTAGTAATGTTAATGAGATTATTACCCCGAACTTACTTGGATTAGAGTCTTCTCTCCAGGTACTTATCGATAAGACAATGTTGAAGCTTGACAATACCTCCAATAAAAAAAGACTTGGAGCCAATGCGATTCTAGGTGTTTCCATGGCTGTTGCCAAAGCAAGTGCCATGGAACTTGAGTTACCTCTTTTTAATTATATAGGTGGAGTTAACGCTAAAGTTTTACCCGTACCCATGATGAACATTCTCAATGGGGGTGCCCACGCAGATAATAATGTAGACATTCAAGAATTTATGATCCTTCCCGCAGGTGCCAAATCCTTTTCAGAAGCATTAAGAATGGGTACCGAAACCTTCCATTCCCTAAAAAATGTTCTCAAAAAACGAGGCTTACAAACTGCTGTTGGAGATGAAGGTGGTTTTGCACCTAACCTACGCTCAAACGAAGAAGCAATGGAAGCAATACTAGAAGGTATAACCCAAGCTGGTTATAAGCCAGGAAAAGATATTTTCATTGGTCTTGATTCTGCTGCAAGTGAATTTTACTCAGAAAAAGACGGCAAATATATTCTGGGTGCAGAGAAAAAACCTAAAAAATCATCTGATGAATTAATTGAATTTTATACAGACTGGGTCAAAAAATATCCTCTTATTTCCATTGAAGATGGACTGGATGAATCCGACTGGAAAGGTTGGAAAAAACTCACTAAAGCCTTAGGAGATACAATCCAGTTAGTCGGTGATGATATTTTTGTCACCAACACTGCCATTCTTGCCAAAGGAATTGAGAAAAATATAGCCAATTCAATTTTGATTAAACTCAATCAGATAGGATCACTGACGGAGACAATTGATGCGGTCGAAATGGCTCATAGAGCCAGTTATACATCCGTTATGTCACATCGTTCAGGTGAAACTGAAGATTCAACTATAGCTGATCTCTCTGTTGCCCTCAATACTGGACAGATAAAAACAGGAGCACCATCACGGAGTGACCGCGTGGCTAAATACAACCAATTGTTGCGTATTGAAGAGGAATTAGGTGGAGCTGGAGAATTTGCAGGTCTGGATGCTTTTTGCTTTATTTCTTGATAAAGGTTGACAAGTTATACTGAAAAAATACAATATAAATAAAGTGGTTATTAATAATAACGCCAGGTCAATTCAACAATGGAGGTCCACGACCCATGACCCTGACAAAAGCTGACCTTGTCCAACAGGTGTATAAATCGCACCCAAATCTGACCAAGGCTCAAGCCACACAATCAGTAGAAGCTTTTTTGTCACTTTCAAAACACTCTTTAATTGGCGGTAACGATCTACTTTTAAGCGGCTTTGGTAAATTTAATGTTAAAAATAAAAAATCCCGACGGGGGAGAAATCCCCAAACTGGTGACGAACTGACTCTTGATGCAAGAAGAGTCGTAACCTTTAAACCTTCCGGAATTTTGCGTAACAAAATAAACGGTGGTTGATTGGTTTCACACTTGTCATATCGGTGCAGGTAATTCTAAAATAACCTGTACCGATATGTTCATCTTAAAATATCCTGATACAAATCCATCCAGACAAACACGTGCGCCAACTCTTTTACGATTACAAACAGATACAATATTCGTCCTTAAACCTGGAAGATATGACATACTGTATCTCCCCAGATCTTTCTCAAGCTGACCCCATACTCAGTAAAAGTATAAAAAAATACGGTATCATAACGCCACCATTGGTTACCTGTAGTCCTGGCAACACCTATACCATTCTTTCAGGGTTCAAACGAATTGCCCTGGCAATGAACACCTTGTCTTCAAATAATATTGTCTGTCTTGTACTTCCTGATTATTTTACTGAAAAAGACATCTATTGCCACTTAATAGCTCATGCTACCACTGGTAAAGACCTTAGTCCCATCGAGAAGGCATTATTTTTTAAAAAAACAAAATCTTTCCTGAGCGAGCAAGAAACAATTACCCTCTTCAGTGACCTTGGCCTCATAATGAACCGCCACCTGATCAAAGAACATCTAAAGCTATTAGAACTTGAGAGCTCAACCATTGATGGAATTCACAATGGATCAGTACACTTAAAGGCAGCAAAACTTATGGGAAGAGTCACCCTGAACGATCAAGGAGCACTCACCCATTTAATTAAACGATTTGCAATTGGCGGTTCCAAACAGCAGAAACTCGTTGAATATAGCCTGGAGCTCATGAAAAGGAAAAAAATCTCCTTTCAGGAACTATGGGGAAAAATTCAGGAAAGCATGAGGATACAAAATCAAAATAACAAGCCCCAGGAAATACAGTCAATCCTCTTGTGGCTAAAAGAGCATTGTTACCCCAGACTCGATAAAGAAGAAAAACAGTTCAAGCGCTTTAGCTCTGGTTTACGTCTACCTGGGAATGTCCAGCTACAACACGCAAAATCGTTTGAAACTGATCAGCTACGCCTCACCATAACTTTTCAAAATGAAGAGCAGTTGACACAATCCTGGGATACACTTAAAGAAAGTATATAGTATCAGACAACAGTTCCTGAATGAAGCAGACCACTCACAACTATATCTTCACCTAATTGCTGAAACGTAAGATTGTTCACTTTGGGCGCATTTTCTTTCGCTAAAACTGCAAAGTTATCAATAACCGAACAACCTTGATTTCCAATAAAAATAGGGGCAATGAGCAAACACACTTCATCAACAAGATTCTCAGCTAACATTGCTCCATGAATCTTGGCCCCTCCTTCCACCAGAACAGAGGTGATATGCTCTTGGCCAAGCACATAAAGAATTTCTTTCAAATCGAGCTTTCCTTCACTATTTAACGTGACCTGCTTTACGACAGCACTCTTTCGACATAAAGCCTCTACTCTCTTCTTTGATACGTCTTTTCCACAAAAAATATAGGTTGATGCATCTGATTGCTGCTGCAAAAGAAATGCCTCTGGAGAAAGACGAAGAGAGGTGTCAAGGATGACTCGATGTGGATCACTCCCTGGTTTTCTTTCAAGTCTGGTGGTGAGGGATGGATTATCAATAATGGCGGTTTCCACACCTATTAAAATAGCATCACACTGATCTCGCAAAGCGTGAACATATTGTTTTGACTGTTTCCCGGTGATCTGGCCACCACTGCCTTTTTGGTAATTTATTTTTCCATCAAGACTCATCCCTGCCTTCATGATGATCCAGGGAATCCCTGAAGTTATATATTTAATAAAGGGTCGGTTAATTTGAATACATTCTTCTTCCAGGATACCGCTTATTACCTCTACGCCCTTCTCTGACAAATACTTTGCCCCACCACCTGCAACAGATGGATTTGGATCACTCATCCCGATTACAACTCTCCTAAGACCACTATTGATAATTGCCTGGGTGCAGGGAGGTGTTTTGCCACTGTGATTACAGGGCTCTAATGTGACATAAATCGTACTGTTTTTTGAAAGCTCTCCAGCATCATTTATTGCATTCACTTCGGCATGTGGTGCACCTGCTTTGCGATGATAGCCCATGCCTACTATTTCATCATTATTGACAATAACTGCGCCAACACATGGATTGGGTGATGTTTTCCATTGACCCTTTTTAGCTTGCTCAAGGGCCAATTTCATATAGTAGAGATCGTCGGATTTAGACATGAATGTTTCTTATGAACTCTGTAAGATACAGAGAGGAACAAATAGGATTTAGTCTCTTGTGCCGAGATAAAATTTCAGCTCATCCATAAACTCGTTTATATCTTTGAACTGCCTGTAAACTGAAGCAAAACGGACATAGGCAACCTCATCAAGAGCGGGTAAGGCTTCCATAACCCATTCACCGATCCTGCTTGTAGGTATTTCCTTCCCACCGACATCCTGTAGTTTCCCCTCTATAGCATCAACGAAACTGTCAATATCCGCCATGCTGACAGGTCGTTTCTCACATGCCTTCTCAAGCCCAACTACAATCTTGCCTCGGTCCCAACCTTCACGACGCCCATCCTTTTTCACAAGCATAGGAAGCATAACCTCGATTCGTTCATAGGTGGTAAATCTTTGTTTGCAGGATGTGCAGGCCCTTCTGCGTCGGGTAATAGTTTTATCCTTATTGAGTCTGGAATCAATAACCTTATTATCGAGGTGTTCACAGTAAGGGCACTTCATGAATAAACCTTCCGTTTACTTATTTAACAGTTCTGGAAAGAGACGGATACAAAGGTAACTTTTTACAAAGTGCCAACACTTCTTGACGGATGGCACCAATTTCAACTTTATCTCTGCTGGTGATTACCCTGTTTATCCAACCTGCAATCATCATCATCTCAGCTTCTTTGATACCTCTTGTTGTGACAGAAGGAGTACCAATTCTGATCCCTCCTGTAATAAAGCGAGATTGGGTATCAAAAGGAATAGCATTTTTGTTTACAGTGAGACCCGCTTCTTCCAGAAGCTCTTCGGCTTCCTTACCAGTGATCTCTTTATTACTTAAATCAACAAGGAGTAGATGATTATCCGTACCACCAGATACTATACGAAAACCATACTTGATAAGTTCAGCTGACAAAATCTTCGCATTGACAATTACTTGCTTTTGGTATTCTCTAAATTCATTGCTCATTGCCTCTTTAAAGCCAACAGCTTTCGCAGCAATCACGTGAACCAGAGGACCACCCTGAATTCCTGGAAATATTTTGGAATCCAATCGTTTTCCATATTTTTCTTTAGCCAGAATGAGCCCACCCCGCGGCCCCCTCATGGTCTTATGCGTTGTAGTTGTTACAAAATCAGCATAAGGGACAGGGGATGGATGCTGGTCAGCAGCAATAAGTCCGGCAATATGAGCCATATCAACCATGAAATATGCGCCAATTTGATCAGCAATTCGTCGAAATGCTTCAAAATCGATAGTTCGAGGATACGCACTGGCACCAGCCACAATCATTTTTGGTCTATTCTCAAAAGCAATTCTCTCAACCTCTTCCATATTGATGCGCTCTGTAGATCGATCAACACCATAGGATATAAAGTTAAAAAGCTGTCCAGAAAAATTGACAGAAGCTCCGTGGGTTAAATGCCCCCCATGTGCTAAATCCATTCCAAGGACTTTGTCACCTGGTTTTAACATGGCAAAATAAACAGCCATATTAGCCTGACTTCCTGAATGAGCCTGCACATTGGCATATTCAGCACCAAATATTTCCTTGGCTCTGTTAATAGCAAGAGATTCCACTTCATCGGCATAATCGCATCCACCGTAATACCTACGATGAGGGTATCCTTCTGCATATTTATTTGTAAAAATAGACCCCTGAGCTTCAAGGACAGCCAGAGAAGCGATGTTCTCACTGGCAATAAGCTCGAGCTGATTGGTTTGGCGCTCTAGTTCATATTGAATAAAACGATGTATATCGGGATCTGTTTGTTCCAATGTAATCATCAGATTGAACCTTCATTTAATTATGAATATTATTTAATTATAACAAATCATTATTATTTTTAAAAACTCTGTTCTAGGCAACAGCTTAAAAAAAAAACCGGCTCTACCTTTTTTTATACAAGGCTGCCGGTTCCAGTGCAAGGTTGAAGTAACAGATGAACTCTGACTGAGTCTCTAACTCAACATATCCAGACGACGCTGATGCCTGCCTCCAGAGAATTGTGTATTCACCCATGTATTAACAATATCGAGGGCTATTTCTGATCCAACTACCCTTCCACCAAGGCAAAGAATATTAGCATTATTGTGTTCTCTGCTCATTCGTGCAGTAAAGGATTCATGACACAAGGCAGCACGAATTGCTCTGTGTCTATTTGCTGCAATTGACATTCCTATGCCCGTACCACAGACGAGTATGCCAGCTTCAGCATCTGATTCCAGCACTTTTTTACACACTTCGTCAGCAAACTCTGGATAATCGACAGAATCAGCTGAATGACAACCGATATCAATTATTTTTTTTCCATTTTCCTTAAGAAAATCGACTAGCAAATTTTTCAATTCAAGTCCGCCATGATCGCTACCAATGGCTATTGTATTCATCGTAATCCAACCCCAAAAAAAGAGTTATTCGTCATAGCCTTTCATGAGGACAACGCCATTGGTTCCACCGAATCCAAAAGAGTTTGACATTGCAATCCTCACCTTCTGCTCACGAGCAACATTTGGTACATAATCAAGATCGCAGTCAGGATCAGGTTCTTCCAGATTTATGGTTGGCGGAATAGCTCCACGAGCAATGGTCAAGGCAGTAAACACTGACTCAATACCACCTGCTCCACCGAGCATATGCCCTGTCATAGACTTGGTCGAACTAATTGCCAGTTTGTAGGCATGTTCACCAAAGACTGTCTTGATGGCTGCTGTTTCGCATCTGTCATTTAAAGGTGTAGATGTTCCATGGGCATTAATATAATCGATATCCTCAGGATTAAGCTTGGCATTTTTAAGGGCCATGCGCATACACCTGGCGGCTCCTTCGCCATTTTCAGGTGGTGCTGCGATATGATAGGCATCACTTGACATTCCATATCCTGCAAGTTCTGCATAGATGGTTGCCCCTCTTTTTCTGGCATGTTCTAATTCTTCAAGAACCAACATGCCCGCACCTTCAGATATGACAAAACCATCACGGCCTAAATCAAAGGGCCTTGATGCTGCCTGTGGATTATCATTTCTTGTAGACAGAGCTTTCATTGAAGCAAAACC